>JASHVA010000124.1 GCA_030039715.1 Thermoplasmata archaeon
TTCATCGCCGCGGGCGTCTCCCAGCAGATCGTCCAGGGGACGCTGAACTGGGTGCCCCAGGCTCCGGGGTCCCCGATCTCGGCGAGCAATCCGCCGAGCGGCACGATCCCGAAGACGATCTACTTCTTCACGCACTTCTCCGCGTCCCAGATGGCCGGCGGCGGCTGGGAGCTCGTGCTCCTGCGCGCGCCGAACCCCATCATCGCCCTCGTCGGCACGGCCGCGATCTTCTTCCTGGTCGCCTGGACGGAGTCGACGCGCATCGAGCTCCCGCTCTCCCACGCCGAGTCGCGCGGCGCGCGCGGGCGCTACCCGCTCCGTCTGATCTACGCGTCGAACATCCCGGTCATCCTGATGAGCGCGCTGCTCGCCAACGTCTCCGTGTTCACGATCCTCCTCTGGACGAACCCGACGCTGATCCATTTCCCGCTGATCGGCCATCAGTGGTGGATCGGTTCGTACCCGACGTCGGCGCAGGCGACGGCGATGGGGGTCAGCCAGACCCAACCGCTCACGGGCGGGGCGTACTACTTCTCGACGGTGAACGGCCTCGAGTCGTGGCTCTTACCAATCCTGAACTACCAGCAGTACGGCACGTTCCTCGTCGGCCACACCTGGTGGCAAGGGCTCGTCCACGTCGCCGTCTACTTCGGCGCGATGGTCGGTGGCTCGATCCTGTTCGCGAAGTTCTGGATCCAGACCACGAACATGGGCCCCGAGGCCGTGGCCCGTCAGATCGAGGCCTCGGGGATGCAGATCCCGGGCTTCCGTCGTGAGCCGCGCGTGTTACGGCGCGTGCTCGAACGGTACATCCCGGTCATCACGGTGATCTCGGGGGCGGCCGTCGGCGCGCTCGCCGCCGGCGCGGACCTCATCGGGACGCTCGGCAATGCGAGCGGCACCGGGGTCCTGCTCATGGTCGGGATCATCATCAACCTCTACGAGGCGATGGGCCGCGAGCAGCTGATGGAGATGAACCCGCTCCTCCGCCGGTTCCTCGGAGGCGAGACGTAGGCCGATGCCGACGGACGAGGAGCCACTTCCGAGCGCGCTCGCGGCGGCCCCCCTCGCCGAGGAGTCGGACGAGGAGGAGGCCCCCGAGGAAGCCGAGAGCCCGGCGAGCGCGGCGCCCACCGCCCGCCCCCCGGCGCCGGCCTTCAAGGTCTCGACGTTCGTCTACGTCTTCCTCGGGATGCTCGGCCTCCTGATGCTGATCGACACGGCGGCCCGCAACCAGATCGCGACGCTGCTCGGGATCAGCCCGGCGAACAACGGCCCGCTCTACTACGCCATCGGCTTCGGGTCGAGCTACCTGCTGCTCACGATGGCGATCGCGGGGGCGATCGAGATGCTGATCACCGCGTTCGCCTACAACTACACGACCGACTGGATCAAGGCGGCGAAGGTCCAGAAGTGGAGTTCGGCGTTCCGCAAGGTCCAGATGGACGCGATCCGATCGGGGAAGAAGGACCGGATCGCGGCCTTGAAGCCGCACCAGGAGCGGCTCACCCGGCTCTCGAGCGAGGTGTCGATCGCCCAGTTCAAGGGGATGGCGATCACCTGGTTCCTGCTCATCCTCATCTACACCTGGATCGGCCTCTTGATCGCCGCCGCTCCGAACCAGATCGTGAGCCTCGGCGGGACGTCGATCAGCCTCACGTTCAAGGTGTTCGGCTACTTCCCGCTCTGGTTCTTCATCTTCAGCCTGTACACGGTCCCGTTCTCGCTCGTCTTCCGCCGGGTCCTGAAGAACTACTGGCTGCGCCGGTACCTCCACGACCACCCTCCCGCGTCCCCGTCGGCTCCGGGCGCGGCCGGGGGCGCGGTGTGATCGGTTGGGTCGTCGCGATCGGGGGGCCGCCGGGGAGCGGCAAGTCGACGGCCGGCCGGTGGGTCGCCGCCTCCCTCGGCCTCGAGTACCGGTCCGCGGGGGAGCTCTTCCGTGCGGAGGCGGCCCGTCGCGGGCTCGACCTCGAGTCGTTCGGCCGGTTCGCCGAGTCCCATCCCGAGGTCGACCGCGACCTCGACCGCGCGATGCAGTCGCTCGCCCGCCCGGGACGGCTCCTCGACGGGCGGATCCAGGGGCCGCTCTGCCGCCGGAACGGGATCCCTGTCCGCTCGATCGTCGTGACCGCCGAGGAGCCGGAGCGCGTGCGGCGCGTCGCCGCCCGGGACGGGATCCCGGAGGAGCTCGCCCGCACGGAGGTCCGGGCGCGCGAGGCGAGCGAGCGGGCGCGGTACGCGAAGTACTACGGGATCGACCTCGACCGGGAGACCGCCGACCTGACGGTCGACTCGACGCGGACCCCTCCGGTAGAGGTCGCGCGCGCGATCGAGGAGTTCGTCCGCCCCGGGCCGGGGGCACGGTCGGGATGAGCGGGGCGCCGCCGGACCCGGTCGCCGAGCGGATCCGCGCCGGGGCGTTCCTGCTCGTGGACAAGCCCCGAGGGCCCTCCTCGCACCAGGTGACCGCGTGGGTGCGGGACCTCCTCGGGGTCGAACGCGCCGGTCACGCCGGCACGCTCGACCCGAACGTCTCGGGACTCCTGTGGGTCGGGGTCGGGCCCGCGCTCAAGCTCCTGCCGCTCGTCCTCGAGTTCCCGAAGCGGTACGTCGGCGTCGTCGCGCTCCACGGCCCGGTCGCCGCGCCCGAGCTCGAACGGGTGCTCGCGGAGTTCACGGGGCCGATCTACCAGACTCCCCCGGTCCGATCGGCCGTGAAACGGGAGCGACGTGTCCGGACGGTCCACCGGCTCGCCCTCCTCGAGTACGATCCCCCGCGGTTCGTGATCGACGTCCTCGCCGACTCGGGCACCTACGTACGCACGCTCGCGGTCGACCTCGGAGAGGCGCTCGGGGTCGGCGCCCATCTCGAAGAGCTGCGCCGCATCGCGACCGGACCGTTCTCGGAAGCGGAGAGCGTCTCGCTCGCCACGATCTCGGACGCCGTCGCCGCGCGCGCGGCGGGCGACTCCGCACCGCTCCTCGCGGTCCTCCACCCGATCGAGCGGGTCTGGCGGGAGTTCCCCGCCGTCGTCGTGAAGGACGGGGCCGCGGCCGCCGTCGCGCACGGCGCCGGGCTCGCCCGCGGCGGGATCGCCGCGATCCCGCGGCCGTTCCCGGCGGGAGCGCACGTCGTGCTCGTCGACCGGGCCGGGACCCTCGTCGCGACCGGCGTGGCCCGCCACGCTTCCGAGGAGATCCCGGGCGTGCCGCACGGTTGGGTGGTCGACTCGACGCGCGTGTTCGTCGAGCCCGGACGATTCCCGAGCACGTGGAAGCCGTCGTCCGCGACCGGCGCCGCCGGCGCCGGGCGGTAGGGTTATCTGACCGGTCCCGTCGAACCGGCGATGGCGACGGCCGCGGGGCCGACGGAGACCGGCGGGGCCCGGATGCTCGGCCGCCTCGCCCGGTGGATCGTCCAGCACCCGTGGTATCCGATCGCCTTCTGGATCGCGCTGCTGCTCGTCAGCGCCCCGTTCCTCTCGCTCGTGGGCTCGGTGACGACCAACTCGGCCGACACCACGGCCTCGAACTCGCCGAGCTCGCTCGCGAACGCGGAGCTCGCTCGGCTCTTCCCGAACTCGACGAGCGGCGCCGCGACGACGATCCTGCTCGTCGGACCGAACATGACGGACGCGAACGCGCAGGGGGTCGTCCTGAACGTGAGCGCCGCGCTCGCCTCCGACCGTTCGCTCGCCGACGTCGAGGCGATCGCCACCGTCTACTCCGGATACACTTCCTACATCGTCGGCCAAGGGGAGCTCGCCCTCGGCTTTCTCGCGGCCGCCCAGTCGACGACGCCGTCGCTGGGGGACGCCGCGAACGCGTCGGCCACCCTGCTCTGGGGCCCGCAGGCAGCGTTCGTCGACTCCTGGATGGGGGAGGTCGAGAACGGCACGGCGCCCGAGGCCGCGAACTATCCGGCCTACCAGTCGGCCGCGTCGAGCCTCGGGAACGACAGCTCCGCCCTCACCGTCCTGGACGAGCTGTACTACGGGAACTCCACGTCCGCCGGCACGGACGGGTGGAACTCCTCGAGCGGCTGCTGGTCGTTCTGGAACTCGAGCATCCCCACCCAGTACCCCCTCTGCGTCGCGGGGAGCACGTCCGGCGCGGCGTCCCGCGCGGTGCCGATCCTGTTCCCTCTCCCGGACGAGCAGGCGCTGCCGAACGCCCTCGCGCGGTTCCTGAGCCTGGGGAACTACTCCAGCTGGGGCAGCGTCCAGTGGGCCGCCTCGACCGTCCTGGCGGAGGAGTCCGGGCTCGCCCCCGGTTGGGTGCTCCGGGTCTGGCAGGCGTTCCCGTCGACCGTCGCCTCCCCCGGAGCGCTCGCGGCCTGGGCGGCCGCGCTCGTCGCCGACTCGACCCTCGCGGCCGAGCCGCTGCCGGTGCCGACCGCGATCTACTCCGAGTTTGTCGACGCGACCGGCACGGCGCAGATCGTCCAGGTGACGTTCATGGTGCCGGACGACGCGACCAACGCCTCGGGGGCGGACCCGGTCTACGACGATCTCGGACGGATCGACAACCTCGTGCCGGGCGTCGTCCGCGCCTCCGATCCGACGAAGTCGATCACCTACTACCAGACCGGCTCGGCCCCGCTCGACCTCCTGACGCAGACCGCCGTGAACTCGTCGATCGCGCTCGTCCTGCCGCTGACGGTCGGGCTCCTCCTCGTGATCGCGATGATCTACTTCCGCTCGCCGCTCACTCCGCTCGTCACGTTCGGGATCCTCGGGATCGCGCTGGGCCTCGGGATCGGCGGGACGGTGCTGATCGGCGAGCTCGTGCAGCACGTCGACTCGACCGCGCTCACGCTCGAGGAGGTGTTCGTCCTCGGCGTCGGCACCGACTACTCCATCTTCATGGTCGCTCGGTACCGGGAGGAGCTGATCGGCGGCAAGAGCTCGGACGAGGCGATCGTGTCCTCGCTCTCGTGGGCCGGGCAATCGGTCGCGACCAGCGGCTCGACCGCGATCATCGCGACGCTCGCCCTCGCGTTCAGCGGCGTCGCGCTGCTCGCGCAGTGGGGCGAGGTCCTGTCGCTTGCGATCCTGATCACGATCCTCGCGTCGATCACGATGGTGCCGGCCTGCCTCAAGCTCATCGGACCGCGGATCTTCTGGCCCATGACGGGGGAGCGATTCCGCCGCCGCGCGGCGAAGGTCGCCGAGGCCCACCGGACCGAGCGCACGTACTTCTACCGCGTCGGCCGCGCCACGCAACGGCGGCCGGCGCTCTTCGTCGGCGTGCTCCTCCTGATCTCGGTCCCGCTGATCCTCGTCGCGCTCCAGGTGCCGCTCTCCTACGACTTCTACCAGCAGCTTCCGAGCGGCCATCCCGCGACGATCGGGCTCAACGAGCTCGGAAACCACTTCGGGCCGGGATTCGCCGTGCCGTCGTTCGCGCTCGTGACGTTCGCCTCACCCCTCGTGGTCGGCAACACGACAAACGTCACGGAATTCACGGACCTAGCCCAGCTGACCGAGTTCGCGAACTCGACGGCCGGGATCGCCTCCGTCTCCTCGCCGGTCGGTCCGGACGGCGGGACCCTCGGGCAGTGGCTGAGCCTCTCCTCGCTCTTGCCCGCGACGCGGGCGAACCTGCTCGGCGTCTATTCGGGCTTCGTGGGGACGGACGGCCGCACGATCCTGCTCTCCCTCGTCCCGTCGTCCTCGGGCCTCTCGGTCGGCGCGGTGAACGCGGTAGAGTCGGTCGAGTCGTCGTTCCGCGGCTACGCCGGCTCGCATCCCGAGATCACCTCCCTCGCCTTCGGCGGGGGGGCGCCCACGATCAGCGACCTCGCGAACGAGACGGAGACGGCGACCGAGTACCTCGTCTTCGCGGTCGCGGTCGGGCTCATCCTCGTCCTGCTCGTCGTCCTGCGCTCCTGGATCATCGCGCTGATGGCGATCGGGACGATCGGGATCTCGATCGGCTGGGCCTGGGCGGTGACATACCTCGTCTTTCAGGGCCTCCTCGGCTTCCCGCTCTTCTTCTACGTGCGGACGATCCTGTTCATCCTCATTCTCGGCCTCGGGATCGACTACAACATCTTCCTCCTGACGCGGGTACGCGAGGAGCGGCTCCGGGGCCGCAGCTCGGGCGAGGCGGCCGTGGAGGCCGTCGCGCGGACCGGCGGGATCATCACCGCCGCCGCCGTGATCCTCGCGAGCGCCTTCGGCGCGCTCCTCATCGGCGAGTTCACGCTCATCCGGGCGATCGGCTTCTCCGTCGCCGTCGCCGTCCTGCTCGACGCGATGGTCGTCCGCACGTACTTCGTGCCGGCGTCGCTCCAGCTGCTCGGCGACCGGGTCTGGAGCCTCACCGGCCGGCGGGCGAAGCCCACGCCCGTCCCGCCCAACGCCGCCCCGGCGGGCGAGCCTAGTTCGTGAGGAAGCGGGCGCGCGCCCGGGCGAGGTGCTCGTCCGGGGAGGAGCTGTCGACGATCTCGACGACCTTCCCGCTCGCGTCGAGGAGGAAGGTCACCCGGCGGGCGGTCCCGGTCGGGCGGAGGACGTCGTAGAGCTGCGCGACCTTCCGATCGTGGTCGGCGACGAGCGGGAACGGGAGGCCGTACTTGTCCCGGAACGCCTGCTGGGCCGGGCAGTCGTCGGTCGAGACGCCGATGATCTTCACGTGCTTCGCCTGGTACTGCGGAAAGACCTCGCGGAACCCCTTCGCCTCGATCGTGCAGCCGGGGGTGTCGGCCTTCGGATAGAAGTAGAGGACCACCGGGCTGCCTCGGGTGGACGAGAGCCGGAATTTCGCACCGCTGTGGTCGAGCGCCTCGAAGTCGGGGGCCGTATCGCCGATCGCGACCATGGCCCGCCAGCCCGTGAGAGGTATTTGAGGCCGGGGCGCCCGAGCCTCAGCCCGTCCCGACGGTCACGAGCGTCTCGGTCGACTTGAGGCCGGGGATCCGGCGGATCCGGTGCACGACGGTGTCGAGCGCCTCGTTGATGTGGGGGGCCTCGACCTTCACGATGAGGTCGAACGGCCCGGTGACGGCCTGCACCTCGGCGACGCCGGCGATCGCCTTCATCCGGCGCAGCACCTCGTCGAGCTTGCCGACCTCGACCTCGACGAGCAGGAAGAGCGTCTCCACGGGGCCCCTCGGCCGGCACCGGCCGGGCTCCACTTCAAGCTAGCGCGCCGGCCCTTTTCGTGGACCGGACCCGGCCCCGTCACCCCGACATCCCAACCGTTAAGCGCGCGCGGGGGCCGCGCTCCGGGGCCATGGAGCTCGTGCTCCCCGACACGCTCACGGGGAGGCCCCGCGCGGTGCGACGGAAGCCGGGACGGCCGGTCGCGCTCTACGTCTGCGGACCGACCGTCTACGACGCCGCCCACGTCGGGCACGGCCGCAACTACCTCGTCTTCGACGTGGCCCGTCGGTTCCTGGAGGCCGAGGGGATCCCCGTGCGGCACGTGATGAACATCACCGACTTCGAGGACAAGCTCGACGCGCGGGCCGAGGAGCTCGGGGTCTCCTGGCGCGCGCTCGCCCGGCGGGAGGAGCGCGCCTTCCTGCGGGACCTGGCCGCGCTGCACCTCCTGCTTCCGCAGCTCACGCCGCGGGCCACGGAGTACGTCCCCCGGATGGTGGAGGTCGCGCGCCGGCTGATGCGGACCGGCCGGGTCTACCGGGACGGGAACGAATGGACCTACACGCCGCCCCACCGGGCGGCCGGGAAGAACTTCCCGACCGACCGGCAGCTGGCGGCGCACGCGGTGAGCGAGCCCGGGCACCCGTTCCCCGAGAGCGCCGGTCGCGCCGGGGCCTTCATGATCTGGCGCCTGCAGAGGCCGCCGAAGCCCTCGTGGCCGAGCCCGTGGGGGCCGGGGATCCCCGGTTGGCATCTCGAGTGTTACGCGATGGCCGACCGGCTGCTCGGCCTCCCCGTCGACCTGCACGGGGGCGGCCTCGACCTCATCTACCCCCACCACTATGCCGAGAACGAGATCGCGCTCGAGTTCCGGGGCCGACCGTTCTCCCACGTCTTCCTGCACGTCGGCTTCGTGCTGATCGACGGCTCGAAGATGTCGAAGTCCCGGGGCGCCCTCGTCCCCCTCCGGACCGCCCTCAACGAGGTCGGCGCCGACGCGCTCCGGTGGTACCTCCTCTCGACCCCGCCGACCGAGCGTCTCCCGTGGAGCCCGGTCGAGCTCGCCCGCTCCCGGGCGGAGTTCCTCCGCGTGCGGGACGCCGTGCGCCATTGGATGCGTGCCAGCGCGGGGGGCCGGGACTCCGCCGCCTCCGCCCGACGCCTCGCCGCGGACGTACGCCGGGAGCTGGCCCGCGGGCTCGCGACGGACCGTGCCTTCCGCCGGTTGAGCGCCTGGGCCACGACCGAAACCGAGCGCGGCGGGGCCGTCGCCCGCACCGACCGGGCGCGCGCCCGGGCGGCGTTCCGCGACATCGAGGCGCGGACCGGCCTCCGGCTGCTCTAGAGGCCGGCGCGGTCGACCACGAGGCTGAGGCCGTTCCCGCCGCCCATGCAGAGCGTGGCGAGACCGAGCTCGGTCCGCGAACGCACGAGCTCGTGGACGAGCGTCACGACGATCCGGGCACCGCTCGCGCCGATCGGATGTCCGAGGGCGACCGCGCCGCCGTTGACGTTGAACCGGTCGTCGGCGAAACCGAACTCCCGCTGCACCGCGATCGACGCCGAGGCGTAGGCCTCGTTGTGCTCGACGCGGTCGAAGTCGGACGCGGCGAGGCCGGTACGGGCGAGATGCTCCTTCACGGTCGGGATCGGCGACTCCATGACGTCGCGGGGGTGGACGCCGCTCTCGCCCGCGGAGTGGATCCAGGCGATCGGCTTCGCCCCGCGCGCGCGGACTTCCTTCGCGCTCGCGAGGACGAGCGCGGCGGCGCCGTCGGAGAGTTTGGAGGAGTTGCCGGCGGTGAGCACCCCGTCCGGGGCGAACACGGGCTTCAAGCGCGCGAGCTTCTCGAGGGTCGTGTCCGCCCGGGGCGCCTCGTCGTGATCGAGCACTTCTCCCGTGAGGGTCCACTCCTTCGGCACGGGCACGAGCTCGGACTCGAACGTGCGGGCGGCCACCGCCCGCGAGGCGCGCAGGTGGCTCCGCAGGCCGTAGGCGTCGACGTCGGCGCGCGTGAGGCCGAGCTTCTTCGCGATCCGCTCTCCCGTGAGTCCCATGATCTCGTGCTCGTCGTAGGCGTCGATCAGCGCGTCCCGCTGCATCCCGTCGTCGAGCGTGTGGGGACCCGGTAGGCTCCCCCAGCGCAGCGCCGGGTCGAGGAGGTACGGCGCACGCGACATGCTTTCCATGGCGCCGACCAGGACCCGGTCGAAATCGCCCGCCCGGATCGCCTGGAACCCCCAGTGGATCGCTTTCATGCCGGAACCGCAGACCATGTTGACCGTCGCCCCGCCGACCGGGTCGGGAACGCCGGCCCCACGGAGGACCTGCCGGGCCGGATTCTGCCCTGCGCCCGCCTGGATCGCCTGGCCGAAGAGGACCTGCTGGACGTCGGAGGCTTCCCAGTGGGCCCGCTCCAGCGCGGCGCGGGCCGCGAGGGTCCCGAGCTGGGTCGCCGGGACGTTCCGGAGCGCCCCCCCGAACCGGCCGATGGGGGTACGGACGGCCGCCAGGATCGCGACCGAGTGGGGAGGAGGCGACGGCATGGCTCTCGGACCGAGGCCGCGAGTCGGAGGCCAGCTCCGCGCTAGTCCTCTTCGACGCGCGGCGCGAGGAGGTATCGGCCCTCGCCGCGGCCGTCGCTCATCGCGAACTCGACCTTCAGGGGGTACTCGTTGCCGACGTGGAGCGTGGTGTCCTCCGCGGCGATCGACTTCACCATCGCCGAGAAGAAGTCGAGCGGGTACATGCTCTTCACCGGCTCCTTGACCTCGAGCTTCGTCAGGTTCTCCTTCGCGATCCGTAGGTCGAGCTGGTCGGTCTCTCCCTCCGAGTGCATCGTGAACGCCGCGGGGTCGAGGGAGAGGGTGACGTGGTCCGTGAAGCTCTCGCTCCCCCGGATGCCCTGGCGGAGATCCTCCGTCTTGACGGTCACGCTCGCCGGCGGACTCACGTTCGGGACCTTCGGGTCGGTGATCCCCGCCGGGTCGACGACCGCCATCTGGCGCGTCACGCGGCCGAGCGAAGCGACCAGCCGGTTCTTGCCGTCGAACTGGAAGTCGATGATATCGCCGGGCTTCGAGAGCCGGAGGACCTCCTTCAGCTTCTCGATGTCGACCCCGAGCTCGGTCGGCTCGCCGGTGAACTCCTCGAAGACCGCTTTGTGCAGCTTCAGGACCAGCATGGCGACGTGGGAGGGGTCGACCGCCTTCGCCTCGAGACCGTCCTTCGAAATGGAGAGCTTGACCTCGCTCACGAGCGTGGAGACGACCTCCACGACCTCCCGGAGGTTCTCCATTTTCATTCGGAGCTTGAACATCCTAAGCCTCGGCGCGCTCCACACCGGCCCCCTCTAAAAAGCCTTCTCCGAGCGCGGGCGGGAGCAACGGGTTTCTCTACCGGTGCGTGGGTTCCGGTCCGTGACCGAACTCGCGTACCTCCCCGACCTCGAGTCGGCGTACGTGCGCACGTTCCGGGCCCGGGTCACCGCCCTCCCGCCCGGGGCGGTCGTGCTCGACCGCACCTACTTCTATCCGACCGGGGGCGGCCAGCCGTCCGACCGGGGGACCCTGCGACTCGAGTCCGGGAGGTCCCTCGAGGTGTTCGACGTCACGAAATCCGGAGCGGCGGTCGTGCACCGGGTCCGGGGGGACCCGGCCGCGCTCCGGGCGCTCTCCGTCGGAACGGACGTCGAGGGCACGATCGACTGGGAGCGCCGGCACCGTCACATGCGCCTCCACACGGCGCAGCACTTCGTCAGCGCTCGAATCTTCGCACGGACCGGACTGCGCACCCGGCGCGCCAATCTGGCCGGGTCCGGGGCGACGATCGACCTCGAGGCCGCGCTCTCCCCCGAGCTCCTCGGCCCCGTCGGCGCGGACCTGCTCGCGGCGGTCGCAGAGCCGATGGCGGTGACGATCCGGCTCGTCCCCCGGTCCGAGTGGGAAGCGCACCCCGCGGCCGGGCGCTCGGGGCTCGTGCCCCTGCCACCCCAGGTCGACCCGGTCCGCGTCGTGGAGATCGATGCGTCGGACGTGTGCCCGTGCGGGGGGACCCACGTCCGGTCGACGGGGGAGATCGGAGTGCTGACCTGGCGGCCGATCGTCTCGCTCGGCGACGGGACGAGCCGCGTCGGGTTCACGCTGGGCGAGCGCGCCCCTTCCACTCCGACCGCGTGATCCCGTAGACGAGCACGTCGTGCCACCGCCCGTGGTGGAAGAGCGCGCCGCGCAGCGTCCCCTCCCGGCGGAAGCCCAGCCCCTCGACCAGTCGGGACGACGGGACGTTCTCCACGTCGCAGGTGGCGCCGATCCGCTCGACGGACGTCGTCGCGTAGAGATGGTCGACCAAGAGACCGACCGCTTCGCGGCCGTACCCGCGTCCTCGCGCGCCGCGGTCGCCCAGCACGTACCAGACGTCGACGTACTCGAGGACGGGATGGGCGAGGTAGTGGCCGACGAATCCGATCGGGCCCGGGGCGTCCCGGCGCTCGACCACGAACCGCGGCGCGAGGGACGCCGGGTTGCCGGGAGCCGTCTCGACCGAGTGGACGAAGCTGTCCAGCGTGTCGACGGCGAACCGGTCGTACGGCGCGACGACCTCCGGGTCGTTGTACCAGGCGAAGAGGGTGGGGTAGTCCCCGGGGACGAGCGGGCGCAGTCGGACCGACGGGCCCTCCAGCGCGCTCATGACGCGCTAGCCGGTCGCGCTCCGGTCACGGCGGGGTCCGCGGCCCGGGGCCGCGGGCTCCTCCCCGTCGTCCTCCGGACCGGAGGCGCCCCCCTGCTCCTCCCGCATGTGCTCGAGCGCCTTCCGGTGACCGCTCGGCGTCAGCGAGAAGACGTGCTTCGGCTCCGAATAGCCGACCACGTACTGGGTCCGCCGCAACACCATCCGCGACATCTCGAGGGAACGGAGGGCGTTCTTGAGGTCGGCCGGGTCTTCGCTCGCGAACTTGCGCGCGATGCCGAACTCGGTGGTCCATTGGTCGGCCTCGAACCGGATCTGCTGACCCCGGTGCTCTAGGAGGTGGAGCAGGAGCGAGCGCTCGAGCCGTTCCATCTCCTCTTGCGGCATCTCCCTCCCGAATTCGCTCAGGAGATCGTCGTGATCTCGTAGTTGACGTCGAGTCCCTTGAGGCGCCCGTGCATCTCCGCCACCAGGCGGATCACGCTGTCCAGCGTGGCCTTCTCCTTCCACTTGTAGACGAAGTCGTGCATCCCCATCGATTCCTCGAACCCGAGCTGCCGCATCACGTCCATGACCTTCAGTGGGTCCGCGCCCTCGGAGTGAAAGGTCATCCTCACGTACGTTCGCATCGGTGGGAGCGCGAGGGGGCACCACCCGTCGCGACTGACGGGCGTGTTTAGGCGGCCGTCCGTTTATATATGCTTCTCCGCCGTCGGCCGCTCCCAACATGCCCGAGTCGTCGCGCGCCGGTCCGGTCGTGGTCACAGGGGGCGCCGGGGCGATCGGTTCGGTCCTCGTCCGGGAGTTCCTCGCCCAAGGTCGCGAAGTGCGAGTCATCGACAGCCTCGTCGGCGGCCGCCGCAGCCACCTTCCGCCGGAAGCGCCCGGCCGGCTCTCGATTACGGCTGCCGATGTGAAGGAGCCTGCCGCCTACGACCGCGTGTTCGAGGGCGCGACGGAGTTCTGGCATCTCGCCGCGAACACCGACATCCGCAAGGGATCGCTCAACGCGCGGCTCGATTTCGACGACGGGATCGTCGCGACCTACGCGGTGCTCGAGACCGCCCGACGCCACGGGGTGCGCCGCGGAGCGTACGCCTCCTCCAGTGTCGTCTACGGGTACCCGTCCGTCTTCCCGACGCCGGAGTCGTATGGTCCGCTCGCGCCGCAGTCGCTCTACGCCGCGGCGAAGCTCGCCGGCGAGGCGCTCTTCTCGGCGTACGCCTACACGCACGGTTTCCGCGTGCACCTGTTCCGATTCGCCAACATCATCGGCCCGCACATGACGCACGGCGTGCTCTACGATTTCTTCGAGAAACTGCGCGCCGACCCGGCGCATCTCGAGGTCCTGGGAGACGGCCGGCAGGCGAAGAGCTACCTTCGTACCGAGGACTGCGTCGCCGCGATGCTGCTCGCGACCGAACGTGCGGAGGAGCCCGTCAACATCTTCAATCTCGGCACGCGCGACCGGATCTCGGTGCGCGAGATCGCCGAGAAGGTCGTGCGCGCCCACGGCGGCACGGCCCGGATCGACTTCACCGGGGGAGCCCAGGGCTGGGTCGGGGATGTACCGCAGCAGCTGCTCGCGATCGACAAGATCGGCGCGCTCGGCTGGGCGCCCCGCTACACGAGCGCCCAGGCGATCGACCTCTCGATCGAGGAGCTTCGGCGCGAGTCCCCGTCGGCGCGCTAGCGCGGCGTCGGCGACGCGACGCTCGAGTAGAGCGCCACGTAGTCCTGGGCGACGCGGGGCCAGGAAAACCGCTGGCTCGCCGCCGTCCGGGCGGCATCCCCCGTCCGACGTCGCAGCTCGCCGTCGGCGGCGAGGGCGGTGGAACGTTCTCGGAGGCCGGCCACGAAACGCGGTGCGTCGGAGTCGGGCACGACCCAGCCGGTCCGCCCGTCCTCCACGGCCCCGGCGACGGCGGGGCCGCCGATCACGGGAAGGCCGGCCGACAGCGCCTGGACCACGACGCCCGAGAGGAGCTCGACCCGGCTCGGGTGGATCAGCCAGTCGCTCGTGGCGTACCTCCGCTCGAGCTCGGCCTCCGAGAGCTCCCCGAGGAGCTCGACCGAGTCGCCCGCGGCCCGTACTCTCGCCGCGTACGCGGCGTCGGGCGTCGGTCCGGCGAGGACGAAGTGCGCCCCCGTTCCCCGCAAGGCCGAGGCGGCGAGCTCCCAGCGCTTGAACGGAGCCACCACGCCGACTCCGAGCGCGACCGTGCCGGTCCGATGGCTCCAGTCCGGCCGGAACCGCTCCGCGTCCACTCCGAACGGGATGACCGAGATCGGTCGACGCGTGGCCCCGACGGCCTGCCGAACCGTCTCGGCGAGCGGGGCGGTGAGCGCCACGGCCGCCGCGGCCCGTCGCACCGCCCGACGCTCGAGCCAGTACCCCCAACGGTGCGACCAGCGCTCTCGATAGTACCAGTGGCGGGAATGCGTGGTGTAGACGAACGGGATGCCCGCCCACGCGAGTCGGTTCGCGACGACGGGCGAGTTGGCGTGCACCACGTCGTACTCGACCCCCCGCAGGAGGCGGGGCAGGTGCCACGCGAACGGGTACTCGTCCCGCATCCGGCGGTGCCGGACCTCGTTGACCACGACGGCGTCGTGACCCGCCCGCACGAGCGCGTCGCGAAGTTCCGCGATGAACCGCTCCGTGCCGCCGTAACCGGTCGGAGGGATCGGCTCCACGCCGGCACCGACCAGAACGATGCGCACGTCTTCCCCACCGCCGCATTGAATTAAGGGCTACCGGCGTTCTCTTCCGAGGTGCCGGGAGCTTCGAGCCCCGGACGAGGTGCGAATGGGCAGGGTCTGCGTCGAGGTCGCCGTGCTCGACGATCCGCGCCTGCTCGACGCGCTCGACTCCCTGGTCGGCCAGCGCCGACCGCCGGACCGGGTGATCCTGGCGGCGTCGACCGCGACCCCCGAACCGCTCCTCGTCGAAGCGCGTCGCCGCGCGGGACCGATACCGCTCGAGGTGGCGCGCTTTGCGGGAGGCGTGGTGGACGCGCGTGCGGGGTCGCTCGCCCGCATCGACGAGGAGATCACCGCATTCCTCGATTCCGACGAGCGGGCCCCCCCCGACTGGCTCGCATCGATCGTGGAGCCGATCGAGTCCGGGCGCGCCGCCTTCTCGGGGGGACCGACCCGCCCCCTGCGGCCCCCCGCCACGTCAATCGAGCGGTACTCCGTGCTGCTCGAGGAATCGATCTATCGGGACCTGGTACCGAAGAGCGTCACGTACGTTCCCCTTCAGAACAGCGCGTGGCGCACAGACCTGCTGAAGCGCCTCGGGTTCGACCCTCGGATCCCGTTCGCGGAGGACCACGACCTCGAGAGCCGGGCCGCGCGGGAGGGCGCGGCCGGAGTCTTCCTCCCGGAAGCGTTCGTCTACCACGACCAGAGCGACGAGACGAGCCTCTACCGGTGGGCGCGGAAACGGTACCGGTACCTCGTCGCCATGGCCATGTCGCTGATGAAAAACGGCAGGCTGCGGGGCCGCCTCGAGGAGCGGCGGCCGCCGGTGAAGCATCCGCTGCGGTACCTCGAGGCCGCGATGAAGCCGTTCGCGCTGCTCGACGCCGCCATCCGCTGGCGACGGGTGCGCGGTGCGACGGAGAGCTAGCCCCGGGCGGCTCGCCGGCCCGAGCAGTACGATGCCGCCGGCGGGCCCTTCCGGCAAACCTTATCCTACCCCCGGTTTCGGCGGGGCCATGCCGCCCGAATCGACCCACCCGCACGGTGCCACGAAGGCCGGGGAGCTCGTGCACCTGGACTACGACCTCTGGGCGGAGGGCGGGGGCCGCACCGAGCTCGTCGACACGACCCACGCGGAAGTCGCCCAGGAGGCGAAGGTGTCGGTGCCGGACGGCTACAAGTGGGGTCCCCGGCCGCACCTCCTCGGTGGGGAGGACTTCCCCGCGGGGATCGAGTCGTCGCTCGTCGGCGTGAAGGTCGGAGAGGAGGTCGAACGGGAGTACGCCCCCGGCGACGCCTACGGGGAACGGGACCCGAACCTCATCGAACTGTTCTCGATGCACGAGATCCAGCGGCTTCCCGAGATGCGCCGGGAAGACGCCCACCTCGACATCGGCACCGTGCTCACCATCGAAGGGCGACGGGGGCGGGTCGTTACGCTCACGGCGGCGCGCGTGCGCGTCGACTTCAACCCGCCGTACGCGGGGCGGAAGATCCGCGGGAAGTTCAAGGTCGTCGATCGGATCTCCGAGCCCGCGGAGCAGGTCCGAGCCATCCTCGAGCTGCAGTACGGGCGGGCCTCGGAGTTCCAGATCGAGGCGTCCGAGAAGCACATCACGCTCCGGGTGCCCGAGCGGTCGAAGTTCGACATCTCCTGGATGGCGGCGAAGCCGAGGGTGATCGACCGGTTGCGCTCCCAGTTGCACCCCGAGACGATCCGGATCGTCGAAGAGTACGTCACCCCGACGGAGAAGAAGGACGAGGCGGCGAAGGCGAAGCCGGCGGAAGAGAAGCCGGCGACGCACGAGAGCCACCGGGGCCACGGCGCCGCGAAGGGCGAGCCGAAGCCCGACACCGCTTCGAAGACGGAATAGCGGCCGCGGACGCCGCCACCGGCGGAAGGCCGGAACGAACCGGGAGCACTTGAACCCGGAGCCGGTCTGTCGGATCGATGGCGGACGAAACGCCGAAGGTTCCGCTCTCGTTCATCATCGTCACGTTCGGGTCGGCCGCGGTCGTGGCGGCGCTGATCATCTACTTCGGCATGAAGGGAATGATCGGCGGCCCGATCCCGTAGGCCGGCACGCGTCGTCCGTGCCGAAGGGAGATAAAGTCCGAGCCGGTCGTATCGGCCGTGAACTCCACGGAGAACCCGGGCGTCGACGACGGGCGCGGGACGAGCAACGCCGGATGGATCGCGGGATTCATCGTCATCGCCGTGGTCCTCGCGGCCGGCGGCGTCCTCTGGTTCAGCTACCACCCGCTGTAGCCGGCTCGCGCGGTCGCGCACCCCGCCAGCGGTAGAGGTAGACTTCGGTCTCGGGGTCGTACAGTTCGGGCGTCCAGCCCGCGATGGCGTGGCAGTGGCTCACGACGCGCGCCCCGGGAGGCAGCTCCCGCTCGAACTTCGGCCGAAGCCGCACCATCGCGCCCGGCCACAGAAAGGCGGTGACGACGGTCGCCTCGTGAAAATCCAGGGCGAAGAAGTTCCCCCAGGAGAGCGTCACGCGGTCCGCGAACGGCCCGGTCGCCCGCCGGAGCTTCAGGATGAGGTACCGGATCGGCTCGACCTCGACCCCCACCACTCGGGCGCGGTAGGTGCGCGCGGCGCGGAAGACGATCGCCCCCGTTCCGGCCCCGAGGTCGTAGACCGTGTCCCTCGGACCGACCTCGGCGAGGCGGAGCATCGTCTCGACCGAGCGGCGGGGGGTCGGCTGATAGCCGGCTCCGTAGGCGAACGACGCGAACACGAAGTACGCGATCGCGGCGAGCGCCACGAACACGGCGATGAGGAGGTCCACGGGAGCGAGGGCCATCGCAGGTCACCGTGCGGGACCGGGCACGAGGCGGTCGGCGGCCGTCCGGGGGTCGACCCGTCGGGCGACGACCTCCTCGAGCAGCCGACGCAGCTCCGGCTCGCGCTCGAGGCGCTCGGCGAACTGACGTCCGACCCGCTCTCGGGCGAGCTCCACGATCTCCGCCGTGAGCCGGCGGCGTTCTTCCGCCGACCGCCCTCCGGAGCTGTCCAGGAATCGCTCGTGCGCCTCGATCGCCTCCCACAGCTCGGCGATGCCGCTCGGCTGGGTCGTCGACGTCAGCACGACGCGGGGCGTCCAACCGGCGCGGCCGCTGCCGAGGCCGGCGAGCTCCACGAGGTCGCGTCGCGCGTGGTCGGCGCCGGGGAGGTCCGACTTGTTGACGCAGAAGACGTCGGCGATCTCGAACAGCCCCGCCTTCAGCGTCTGGACTTCGTCCCCGAGGTGGGGGACCAGCACGACGACGGAGGTCGTCGCGACGTCCCGCACGGCGAGGTCGACCTGGCCGCTCCCCACGGTCTCGAGCAGGATCACGTTGAACCCACCGGCCTCGAGGAGGCGGCAGACCTCGCGCGTCGCGGCGGCGAGCCCGCCGACCTCCCCTCGGCTGGCCATCGATCGGAAGAACACCCCGGCATCGTCGCTGCGGCGCTCGAACCGGATCCGGTCGCCCAGCACCGAACCGCCCGAGTACGGGCTCGTTGGATCGACCGCCACGATGCCCACCGTGAGGTCGAGTTCGCGAAGTCGTCCGACCAAGAGATTGATCAGGCTCGACTTCCCGACGCCGAGGGGACCGGTGATGCCGATGACCGGTACCTTCCCGGTCCGGGGGTAGAGCGCACGGGAAACCGCGACGGCGGCGGGGTCCCGGTCTTCGACCTGGGAGATGACCCGAGCGAGCGCCCGGCGGTCTCCCCCGAGAATCGCCCGGGCTGCGGGCGGGAGTCGCGGAGCTCGCGTCATGCGGCGTGGCGTGCGAGCCGTTGGGCGGTCGTGACGATCTCCTGCAGGGAGGTCCCGGGACCGAAGATCGCGCGGATCCCCGCCTTCTTCAACCGGCGGGCGTCCTCGTCGGGGATGATGCCACCCGCGAAGACCGGAATGTCGGCTGCCTTCTCTCGCTTCAAGAGTTGGAGGACGCGCGGGAAGAGCGCCATGTGGGCACCCGAGAGGATCGAGAGGCCGATCAGGTCGACATCTTCCTCGAGCGCCGCGCGGACGATCTCTTCCGGTGTCTGGCGGAGGCCCGCGTAGATCACTTCGAAGCCGGCATCTCGAAGCGCGCGGGCCACGACCTTGGCACCGCGGTCGTGTCCGTCGAGCCCGGGCTTCGCGATCAGCACTCGCAGCGGGGCCTCCTTCGGGCTGCGGACCATCGGCTCGCCTCGGGAAAGCGACGGGGGCAGCGGAAAAAAGCTTTGGGCCTGAAGGGGCGAAGGCCGGAGCGGCTATACCCAAGCGATCACGTCGAGGACGAGGTTCCCCGCCAGGAGCGCCGCTACCGCGCCCGCGGCCAACAAGACGAGGAACGGGACCTGGGGCGTCACCCAGACCCGGCGGACCCCCTTCGCCTCGAGCTCGGCCGCGATCCGCTCGCGCTCCCGCCGGTCGTCCTCCGATGTCTCGGCATCGTCGGGCGAGGACGTCGGGACGGAGGGATCCTTCACCCAGACAAAGCGGCTCGGCAGCTCGCGCACGTCGAGCCAGTAGCCCGTGAACCCTCGCGGGAAGTCGAACTCGCGGCGCGCCGCGTTTCGGATCGCGAGGCCGATAGGGATCGCCAGCGACAGGAGCGCGGCGTCCATGAGGAGGTTCACCGAGAACGGTACGACGGCCAGGACGGCGCGGACCGAGGCGGGAAGGATCCACGGGGTCGCAAAGATCGGCAACAGGACGCCGGCGATCATCACCGCTTTGGCGTCCGCTCCGCCGTAGAGCACGCCGAGTTCGAAAAGGGCGCGGGCGAACAGGACGGTGACCAGTACGGCCACTACGGTGATCGGGACGGCGTCCGCGCCGATGCCCAGGCGCCAGACGGCGAGCCCGACGATCAGGACGACGAGGGCGTAGACCACGATCTCGAGGAGGTCCGCGTACCGGTCTCCGTCCGGACCGAGGAGGTCGTCCCACGGAAAGAGGTGTTCAAGGACGAACGCTCCGACCAGGAGCCAGAGCGCGAGCGGGGCCACGCCGTCCGGGCCCACGGTCGCGGCGCCGAGGCCGACGCCCACGATTCCCATTACCTGCCAGAGGGTGTCGGTGACCTCGCGTTCCTTGAGGTCGGACGCCGCCGCGTAGGCGAAACCGACGAGCAGCACCGCGACCTGTCCGCCGAGGAGGACCTCCCCGACGTTCACCGCCGCTCGCACCCCCGTCCGCCGATGCGACGGCAGCCCCTCCTCTTAAGGGCGCGCGCGTAGGAGACCGCCCGACGCCGCCCTTTTCTACCGGGGGACGCTAGTTACCTCGCGATGAGCGCGACCGACCCCGGGGCCCCTAACCCGTCGTCCGCCCCGGCCCCCTATCCCGCCGCGCCGCGCCGGCGAGGCTGGGTTCTTCCGGTGACCGTCGCCGCGGTCGTGGCCGTGGTGGTCATCGCGGCCCTGTTCGTGACGGGCGTCGTCCACTTCGGCGCCGCGAACTCCAACCCGATCTACGAGACGTTCTCCCAGGCCGAGTCGGTCGCTGGCGGCAGCGCGAGCGCGTCCGGCGGCACCTGGTACGCCGCGTTCGGATCGGCGATCTCGACTCCGACCGCCGTGCTATACCCCACTACGAACCTGACCGCGCTCTCCAGCCTGAACTGCACGTTCGACTGGCCGCACGGGGAACCGGCGAACCTCGCGATCCCTGCCACCGGGCCCACGGCGGGGATCGGTGCCTCGGCGATGTGGGAATTCGGGTTCAAGAACGCCTCCAACGCGCTCCTGATCGTCGCGGTCTCCGACGGGGTCGCTTCGAATCTGGTCACGATCACCGGGAAGCTCTGCGAGTCCTACGTCGCCTATCTCGCGCCGTTTCCGGCCGGCGTCGTGAACTCGCCCGCGATCGTGGCGACGGCGAACCAGGCGGGGGGCTCGGCATTTCTCGCCGCCCACTTGAACGCGTCCCAGATCTGGGCCGCGTACGGCGGGATCCAGTTGGGCGGACTCGGAAGCACGAGCCCGGAGTGGCTCGTCGAGGACACGACCTGCGCCCTCCCGGGATATTCCGGCGAGGTCGGCGCGGTGTTCAACGTGACGATCGGCGGAACCTCGGGAGCGGTGATCAACAGCTCCACGGGGACCGTGGCGTGCGCACCCACTCTCCCGTCCGACCTCGTCCTCCCGCTCCACGTCGGGGTGCCGGGCCTCGCCGCCCGAAAAGCTATTTAAATACACTCCAACTGCGCGCCCGCGCTCTTACGGCCATATGGTCGAGTACAAGCTCGTCATCTCCGAGCGGGAGAGGTCGATCGCCCGCACCGTCGGCGACCCCCAGGCCGCCGGATTCCTCGGCAAGCGCATCGGGGAGACCGTCGGCGGGGAGCTCATCGGCGCGACCGGATACACCTTCCGCATCACCGGCGGGACCGACAAGAGCGGCTTCCCGCTCCGACCGGACGTTCCCGGCGCGCGCCAGACCCGCCTCTTCGTGGGCGACGGCTTCGGATTCCACGCTCCGCGCCCCGGGATGCGGCGACGCCGCACGTTCCGCGGCAACACGGTCAGCGAGGACACCGTCCAGATCAACCTGGTCGTGGAACAGAAGGGCGGGAAGCCGCTGGCGGAGCTTCTCGCCGCGTCATGAAGGTTCCCCGACAGCCCGAGGTCAACATCGGTCTCGTCGGCCATGTCGACCACGGGAAGACGACCCTCACCCAGGCGCTGACCGGGGAGTGGACCGACCGGCACTCGGAGGAGCTCAAGCGCGGCATCTCGATCAAGCTCGGGTACGCGGACGCCGCGTTCTACGAGTGCCCCGGCGCCCCTCCACCGGGCGGCTACACGACCGAGCCGACCTGCCCGGACGGCGGCGACGCGAAGTTCCTTCGCTCCGTGTCATTCGTCGACGCCCCCGGGCACGAGACGCTGATGGAGACGATGCTCTCGGGCGCCGCGATCATGGACGGGGCCCTCCTCCTCGTGGCGGCGAACGAGCACGTTCCCCAGCCCCAGACGCGCGAGCATCTCTACGCGCTCGACATCATCGGCGTGCGGAAGGTCGTGGTCGTCCAGAACAAGATCGACCTCGTCACCCCCGAGGCGGCCGCGGAGAACTATCGCGAGATCGTGGAGTTCCTCAAGGCGTCGCCGATCGCCGAGGCGCCGGTCGTTCCGGTCAGTGCGAACCACCGGGTCAACATCGACGCGCTGATCGGTACGATCGAGACGACGATCCCGACGCCCGCTCGGGACCCGGCGAAGCCGCCGCTGATGTACGTCGCGCGGTCGTTCGACATCAACCGCCCCGGCACGCGGCCCGACGGCCTCCAGGGAGGAGTGCTCGGAGGCTCGCTCCTCCAGGGGAAGCTCTCGGTCGGCGAGGAGATCGAGATCCGGCCCGGACCGTCCGCCGGCCCGGACGGCCACGCCGAGTCGCTGACCACGCGGATCACTTCCATCATGTCCGGGGGCCAGACCTGGGACGAACTCCACCCCGGCGGGCTCGCCGCGATCGGGACGAGTCTCGACCCGGCGCTGGCCAAGGGCGACGGTCTCACCGGGCGACTCGTCGGGACCGTCGGGACGCTTCCGCCGGTCAGTCAGAAGATCCGGCTCAAGGCGACCCTACTCGACCGCGTCCTCGGGGCCCAGCGGGAGATCAAAGTGGAGAAGATCCGCACGAGCGAGCTCCTCGCGGTCACCGTCGGGACGACCGTCGCGAGCGGCAAGGTGACGAGTGCGCGGGGCAACGATATCGAGCTCTCGCTCAACCGCGCGGTCACGGTCTTTCCGGGAAGCCGCATCGCGATCTCGCGGCGCCTCAACGCCTGGCGCCTCATCGGGTACGGGATCGTGGAGGCGGGTTCGAAGTGAAGGAGGACCTTCTCGAGATCCTGCGCTGCCCGGTCTGCCGGGGGGAACTCGGGCTCGTGAAGCGCCGCACCGAGGGTGAGGAGATCGTCGAAGGGACGCTGACCTGCGCTCGCTGCCGCGTCGACTACCCGATCGAGGACGGCATCCCGGACCTCCTGCCGCCCGACGAGCGCGATTAGCCGCCGTACCCGCGGCCGCTGCGGCGACGCGAGGCAAGGGCCCGAACTTCGGTTCGAGCCGAAGGGTTAAGGGGAGTCGCACGGAACGCCGCAGGATGGCCCGGTCGGACGACCCCGACGACGAGTCGTCGGCAGAGGAGGAGGACGAGCTCGAAGTACCGCCTCGCCGCGCCCGTCGCCCTCGCCGACCCGCCGCCTCGGAGAAGCGTCCGACCCCGGTGCGCCGGTGGCGGAGCGGGACCGACGAGGCGGACGAGGACGAGGAGGACGACACCGCCGAGCCGCGCCACCGCTTCTGGCAGCGCGATCGTCGGCCCGTCTACTGGCGCGCGCGGGACTCGCTCTACTTCGAGCCGCTGGTCGCGGTCGCGATCATCGTCGTCCTGATCGTCGGGCTGTACGCGTTCACCCAGAACTGGCCCCCGGTCTACGTCGTGGAGTCCGGGAGCATGCAGCACGGGAGCTCGGACGTGCTCGGCGTGATCAACACCGGGGACCTGGTGCTCGCGCAAAAGATCCCGCTCGATCAGATCACGCCCTACGTAGTGGGCATCCAGTCCGGATACTCCACCTACGGGGAGTACGGCGACGTCCTCCTGTACCACGCGAACGGGCAGGGGTCGACGCCGATCATCCATCGCGCGATCCTCTTCCTCCAATGGGATCCGAACACGGACAAGTACAACGCGACCGACCTCTCGGGACTCCGGTGCGGCAACGAGTCGGGCGCCGTCTATCGGACGCCCGGCACGAAGGGTGACTGCGGCACGACCGAGCTCGACGGGACGCTCGACCTCTACGGCATCGGCTGGCGCTCGGCGAACGTGAGCATCGCCCTCGATCCGACGGAGCTCGGCGAGCATTCCGGGTTCTTGACGATGGGCGACAACAACCTGATCCCGACCGGATGCACCAGTGGATGCAGCGGGCTACCGGACCAGGAGAGCGGGTTAAGCACGCTCGTCGAACCCGGATGGATCGTCGGCGTCGCCCGCGGAATGATCCCGTGGGTCGGGGCGGTGAAGCTGCTCCTGGAAGGGAACGCGGGGATGGTCCCGCCGCAGTCCTGGCAGTTCCTCGGACTGTCGATCGTGGGGATCATCCTCCTCGCGTTCGGCATCCACTACGCGCTCCGAGCCGAGGGGATCGAGGACGAACGTCGAAAGGAACAGGAAGAGGAGGAGGCCGAAGAGGAGGCGGAGGACCGGGCGGAGCGCGCCGAGAGTCGGGGACGCCGGTTCCTCCGTGCGCTCCGGCCGTGGGGCCGGGATTCGGAGGAGGAGCCCGACGATCCGCCGCCGCGCCGGAAGGCGAAGCCGGCTCCGACCGACAAGGGCCACGGCCGGCCGACCCCCCGGGTCCGCCGCGACGCGAAGCCGAAGGGGAAGGGGACGTCGGACGAAGACGACCTTTAGCCGCCGGACTTCCGGAGCGTCGCCCTTCCAAACCTTTTAGTCCCGAGCCCCGTCCGTCCCCCGAGGCCCGGTCGGAATGCATGTCATAGGTGGTTCGGCGTCGACGTCGCTCGCGGAACGGATCTCTCGGGAGCTCGGCAACGCGCCGTTCGCCATCCCGTTCACGAAGCGGTTCCCGGACGGCGAACTGTACGTCCGTGTCGGGGGCCGGCTCGAGGGAGAGGACGTGGTCGTCGTCCAATCCAACCGCACCGACCAGGACCTCGTGGAGCTCCTGCTCCTCGAGGACGCCGTTCGCGAGGCCGGGGCCCGCAAGGTCTTCGTCGTGGTACCGTACCTCGGCTACGCCCGGCAGGACCGACGGTTCTTCCCCGGCGAACCCGTGAGCGCCCGCACGTTCTGCCGGCACATCGAGCTTGACGCCGACGTCGTCATCACGGTCGACCTCCACTCCCGGCAGACGCTGTCCCACTTCTCGAAGCCGGCCTTCGAGGCGAGCGGAATCCCGGCGGTCGCGCGCCTCCTCCGAGAGCGGCCGATCGACCTCCTGGTCTCGCCCGACCAGGGCGGCGTGGAGCGCGTGCGACGGATGGCCCAGATCCTCGACAAACCGTGGTTCGCCCTCCAGAAGAAGCGGCTGGACAGCGAGCACGTCGAACTCTCGTTGCCGAGCTCCGTGCCGGTTCCGCTCGAAGGCAAGCAGGTCGTGATCGTCGACGACGTCATCTCCACCGGCGGGACGATCGTCGAGGCCGCGAAGCTCCTCAAGAAGCGGAACGTCGCGGGGATCAGCGCCGCGTGCACGCACGGCCTGTTCCT
>JASHVA010000125.1 GCA_030039715.1 Thermoplasmata archaeon
AGCCGAGCCTCGAGGTAGTGTTCGAGCTTCGGCAGATAGAAGTACGGGCCGGTCCCCCGCGCGACCAGCTCCCGGGAGTTGTGGAAGAAGAAGAGGCCGAAGTCGAAGAGGCTCGCCGACAGCGGACGGCCGTCGACCTCGACGTGCGGCTCCTCCAGATGCCAGCCGCGCGGGCGGACCATCAGGGTCGCCGTCTGCTCGTTCAGCCGGTACTCCCGTCCGTCGGGAGCGACGTACGCGATCCGGCGCCGCACCGCATCGCGCAGGTTGGCCTGCCCCTCGAGCGTGCCCGGCCACGTCGGGGAGTGCGCGTCCTCAAAGTCGGCCATGTAGACCCGCGCGCCCGAGTTCAACGCGTTGATGACCATCTTGCGCTCGGGCGGACCCGTAATCTCCACCCGACGGTCGCGCAGGTCCTCGGGCGGAGGGGGGACCTTCCACTCCGACGCCCGCACCTCCTTCGTCTCGGCGGGAAAGTCGGGGCGTTTCCCCGCCCGCACGAGGGCCCGCACCGCTCCGCGTTGTCCGAGCAGTTGCCGGCGCCGCCCGTCGAACCGGTCGTGGAGCGTCAGGAGGAAATCGAGCGCGTCGGCAGTGAGGAGGTCGGACGTCCCCGGACCTTGCGGATCCCGCGCTCGAATGCGCTCCCGCCGCGGGACTCCGCTCTTTGGAGCACTCGACGGCTTCGCCTTGGCCACGTTCCGTCCGTCGGCGGCGGCTCGCTCGGGCCCCGACGGCGCTATCCCTTCCCGAGGGCATGGAGTCCTTGGGATAAAGACCGGAGCGGCGCGACCGTGGGCGCTTCTTCTCGAGTAACGACGACCGAACCAGGTCCCAACCGACGCATTATAAGCCGGAGCGTTAGCTACTACCCGATGTCGGAGGCTCCGCCGACGGCGGGCGCGCTCGCCGTCTTCACCCTATCGGAGACCCGCCGATTCATCCGGCAGTCGCACGCGCGGATGATGGTCGTGTTCTTCGCCATCGTCTACGCGCTGGGGTCGATGGTCCTGGGGGGCATGCTGATCCTCGCGCGAACCCCCGGCAGCTATACCGCGGAAGTGATCTGGGGCAACGCGCTCGGAACGGGTGCCTGGAACTATCCCGGTTTCCTTTTGCTCGCGCCGTGGGGGGTGGTCGACCTTCCCTTCCTCGCGACGTGGTCGATGGTCGTGGTCTCGATTGGCGTCGGCATCGGGGTTTCGGTGGCGCTCCTGATCACGGCGCGGCTCATCCGGGACCGGCGCAGAGCGGCGGCCCAACCGGGGAGCGCCGGCGCGATCGCCGGCCTGACGCCGGCGATGATCGCACTGGTGACCTTGGGCGCGTGCTGCTCCACGACGGCGGCCGCTACGGCGGGAGTGGGGCTGGTCGCCCAGGCGAGCGGATCGACGCTGAACAACCTGCTGATCAACAACTGGTACCTCGACGTCTTCCAGATCGTGGTCATCGCCGTCGCCCTGCTCGCCCAGGAAATGATCCTCGAGATCTACGGCGGCCTGTTTGGGCTCCGCGGTTCGGCCAGCGGCGGGACTGCCGTCGGCACGCCCCGACTCGACCGGCGGACTCTGGTCGCCGGTGCCTTCCGCGCCGTTCTGCTGGTCGCTGGCGTGACCTGGTCGCTGGCGATGTTCGCCGAGTGGACAACGGTCGCGCCGCAGAGCGCGAGCGCGTCCGTCTGGTTTCAGTGGGCCTTCCAGCACCAGTTGCTGGCCGGTCTCGCCATCGCGGTGGCGATGTTCCCCTCTGCCACGACACGCTTCCTATCGAAGGCCGAGACGTTCTCCGCCTCCGGCCTTGCCCGGGCGGCGTTGCTCGTCGCCGGTCTCTCCCTCGCGGTGGGAGTCCCTCCGGCGGTGGCGGCCGCGGGCGCCCCCGGCTTCGTGAACGAGCTTTTGGGGACGCTCGGAGTGCCGTCCGCGTGGGGGGGCGCGACACCGGTGTTCGCACCCGGCCTGACGCTCTATTTGCGCTGGACCTTCCAGTACCTCCTCCTCGGCGGATTCGCCGTCGGTGCGGCGATCTTCCCGTCGCGCATCCTCGGCCCACTTCGGACGGCCTCGGGCTCGGTGCTCGAAGAGGAACCGGTCCGCGCTACGGTCTCCCTCCCGCGCGGCGACGCCGCGGCGACAGTGAGCGGATTGCGGTAGCCATGACCGCCGGACGGAGCGCTCGTCCAGAAGGAAGCTCGTGGTAGACGCGCTCGTCGTCCTCGCGCCCCTCGCGGCCCTGATGGCGCTCGCGACGGCCGGGCTGCTCAAGTGGGCCGCGGACGCCCGGGGGCCTCTCCGTGCGGGGACGGTCGTTTTTCTGCTGATGATGATGGTGGGGATGCTCGGGGGGGCGGCGATCTACTTCGCCCACCCGTCGGCGACCGCACTGGTCGAGGGCTTCTGGGTCGCGAGCGCCCTGATGTCCGTCAGCGTCGTGACGGTCTTCCTCGCGTTCCTTCAGGAAGCGCGCTCGTCGCCGGCGCTCGGGGGCGACGGACGTCGGCCCGAGCTGCGCTCGCGCCGGCCGTTCGTCCTGACGGTCATCGGGCTCGTGCTCGCGAACGAGCTCCTGATGGGCTGGGTCTTCTCGGCGGCGGCGGGGACCGTGCTCCGCGCGACCGGCGGCGGCGCGCTCGGAGGCGTCGACCTGCTCGCCGCGATCGTCGCATCGCCCTGGTTCCTCTTCACGATGGCCATCGAGATGGCCGTCACGACGGTCCTGCTACGGGACCGCATCTCCGCACCGATGTTCCGCGTGCTGCTCGCTCAGTCGGCGATCATGTTCCTCTCTCCCACGGCGCTCGCCTCGGCGAACTGGGTGGCCCTCTCCGTCTACGCCGGAAGCGCCGCGATGATCGGACTGATCATCTACCTCATGGAGTTCATCTACCGTCACCGTCAGCTCGACCCGGCGTTCTCGCACTACGTCGTGGCGCTGCTCGCCATCTTCTCGGCGATGATGGCCGGCCAGTTCCTCTGGCTCTACTACGGGGGCTGGCCGGTGGTCTTCGCGGCGAGCATCGTCGCCGAGATGGCCCTCTTCTTCTTCGCGGTCCTCCGCTACGAGCTCTTCGGAACCGGCGTCGACCGCCCGTGGCAGCTCGACCCGGCCTGGGCGCTCCAGCTGCTCGCGTTCGTGTTCATCGCCGAGGTGTTCATGGGGGCGCTCCTCGACCTGCAGGCGGAGCCGGGGGTCTACGTGGGCGCGTTCTTCACCCTCCCGCTTACCGGCCCCTGGACGACCGTGCTCTACAACGCGACGTACAACGGCTTCTGGTTCCTGGCGGGGGTGACCGCCTCGACCTGGTTCCTCGCGATGATGGGCGTCGAGATGGGCGCCCTGCTGTACTACAAGTTCCGGGAGTCGCGCGACTTCGAGAATCGGGTCCGGATCCTGTTCACCCTGGGCTCGTACGCCGCGTTCGCCGTGTTCTTCCCGAGCATCTACCTGGCCGCCGTCTTCCCGAACGCGCCCAACCCGGTGACCGTCCCCGTGCTCGGTTGGAGCATGGGAATCGGGTCGGCGCAGCTCGCGGCTTCGGTCTTCGGCGTCGTGGTGCTGACGTACGTCGTCACCGGCGGTTTGACGGTGGCGTTCGGTCGGCGGGTGATCTGCTCCGTGTTCTGCACGGCGCCTCTGATGTATCAGGGGACCACGATCGACGCCATGAAGTCGTTCAACCGAACCGAATGGCCCGCCAAGAAGTACCTCGGAAGCCGTTTCTCGACGGTCTACTCGGTCACTACCGGCCTCGTCCTCGCTTCGCTCGCGCTCGCCTCGGTCGCCTCGTACCTCGACTCGATCGGGGTCTGGTCGGTCTCCATCCTCTCCGCGGACCCGACGGTCTTCCTGCTCTCGCTGTACTTCGGGATCCTCTGGTACGTGATGTTCGTGACCATCCCGTACACGGGGAACTACAACTGCGTCACGATGGGTTGGTGCTATACCGGCGCCATCGCCCAGGCGTTCCAGAAGGTCGGATTCTTCAAGCTGAAGGTCCGGGACAAGAACGTCTGCAAGGCGTGCACGACCCTCGACTGCGCGAAGTCCTGCCCGGTCGGGCTCGTCGACATGCCGGGGCACTTCCGGACCAAGGGCGAGTTCCGGAGCACCAAGTGCTGCGGGGTCGGGAACTGCGTCGGCGCGTGCCCGTACGGCAACCTCTACATCTCGGACATCCGCCACTGGATCCGCGACAAGATCGGCACCCGGGCCGTGCCGCCCGCCCGAGCGCGGCTCCCGATGCTTGCCCCGCGGCCCGGGGCGGCGGGAGCCGGAAACCTGTCCACGGCACGAGCTGCTCCGGCCGTCGCCGCACCGGCCCTCTCCCCGCCGGTGGGCGCGACGGAGCGGGCCCACGCGTAGCGCACCCGGAGAGGTCACGCCCGGGATGCGAGTACCGCGGGCGAATCCTCGTTCCCGACCCCGAGGGCGTGCGCGCCGCCGAGGGCGGCGTATGCCCTCGGTCGTCGCTCGCCAGGGTGTTGCGCAGGCGGTCTCGTGAGGATCAACGGCTCTCCCGTCGAGCTCGAGGCTTTCCCGGCCGAGACCGTGACGAACTCCCGATTCGCCGATCGGGGCCTCGACTCCCTGAACGTGTTCTACCTGCCTTCGTCGATGCGGCCGCTGGTCGACCAGGAGCCGACATCGTCCCAGCGGTTCGTCGAGGACGACAACCGGGGGGCCATCCT
Organism: Thermoplasmata archaeon; assembly: GCA_030039715.1. Lineage (GTDB taxonomy): Archaea > Thermoplasmatota > Thermoplasmata > Lutacidiplasmatales > UBA184 > Lutacidiplasma. Next base: position 4,686 of record JASHVA010000125.1, read on the forward strand.
GCCGGAACCGGTCGCCACTCTAGATGGCCAGCCGTTCTACCTCTCGGTGAAGGGGATCGGGTCGACCGTCGCCCCGTACTCCTGGAGGACCCTCGACCGCTCGCTCGCGACCGAGGCTTCCCGGGATCCGGACGTCCGGGACCGACTGACCCGAGCCGGCCCGGAGCTCTCGGGCCGCTTCATCACCGGCGAGCTCTGGCTGCGGGGCTCGCCCTACGGGGGGCAGGGATGGGAGCACGCCTCGAACGCGCTCCGAGTGTCGGAGCGGGCCGACCCCACCTCGATCCACGGCTTCCGGATCGCTCCCGTGGTGAAGATCGCCCGCCTGCCCCTTCCGCTCGCCGAGCGGCTGCGTTCGATCTACTGGTATCGGCAGTTCCGAGGAGAGATCGTGCAGGAGCTGCGGCTCGTGCCATCGAACGTCCGCATCTACTTTCACTCCCGCACGACCGTGGGGACGAATGCCCGCCACGTCTTCGACCTCTTCGAGATCGACACCGACGCCCGGGCGCTCGCGTTCGAGTCGCGCTTCCTCCGCTCGACCGTCGCGATGCTCACGCTCTTCGCCCGGTCGATGCGACCCGGGCCGTCCGCGGACGTCTTCCGGGGTCTCGATTTCCTCGACGTCTGGCTCGACAAGGATGCGGTCGTCGCCCCCGACGGTTCGGTCTACTTCGTCGATCTCGAGGGAGTCGAGGAGGTCTCCGTCGAGAGGGCCGGCGTCCAGGAAAAGATCGAGGACCAGGTCTACCGATCGCTCTACGAGCTCACGTTCGCGTTCGAGCAGATCGAAGAGGAGCGCCAACGTCGGTTCGGACAGTCGGTCGCCCGCTCCTCGCAGTGGGAGTCGGTGCTCCGGGTGGCGCTCCGTGACGACCGGTACGTACGCCTTCGAGAAAACGGGAGCCGCGTTGAATTTGAAATCCGAAACAACTGTCAAGAGGAGGGTCTCTATACGCGATTCCAGGCGGTGGACCGATAGGTGACGAACTGCCAGGACGTCTTCAATTTCCTGACGAGCGTAGCGAATCGCACCGCTCCCGCGCCGCTGCCGGACGCCGACCTCGCCACGCTGCAGCAGCTCCTACTGATCCAGCGGTTGACCGCCGACCAATACGCCCAGATGGGCCAGGAGCTGCAGTCCGTGGGAGCGCAGCGCGCCTCCCTCCAGCAGGAGCAGGACGACCGGTCCCGGCTCGCCGCGTCGCTCCAGTCCGAGGACGAGCACACGCACTCGTTTCTGTTCCACTTCGAGAACGCGACGCGTCAATCGGCCGACGAGGCCAAGGAGTCGCAGGACCAAGCGGCTTTGCAGTCGGAGACGGCGGACCTGGCTCAGAAGATCCAGGAGTTCAACGCCCTCATGCAGAAGCAGACCTCGTACGGCTCGCTCGTGCCCTACTCGGGCGGCTACGTCGGCCTCACGAGCGCCGGGGTGCTGACGCTCCGTCAGATGGGGATCCGGATGTACCGAGTCTCGGACCTCCCCTTCTCCGCGTACTGGGCGGAGGACCAGCAGATCACGCAGGACCTCACGAGCATCGCCGACCTCGGGGGCCGGTACGTCGCCGGGATCTCCGGAGCACTGCCGAACGTGGACCGCGGCTATCTGTGGTCGATCGGCATCGGACTCGCCAAGGCGATCCCCGACCCGATGCAGGGCGGGCCCGCGTTCCTGAACTCCTACCGCTCGCTCGGCCCCCTGAGCGGCAACGACGAGAACCGGCTGATGGCCGCGGAGATCCTCACCTCCGCCCGCGGCGACTTGGCGAACAATCTCCCCGACCTGACCGCCCTCCAGAAGACCGTGCGAGGACTCGGCGTTCCGAAGGAGTCGTCGCTCGGGGTCGCCTCGGTCCTGCTGCTCGGCCGTCGGGCCGATGGGACGTACGCCACTGAGAACCTCGCGTCGTTCCTTCGACTGACCCGGTCGTACGAGGCGGCCGCCCTGCTCGCGATCATGAACGAGCCGGCCGACGCCCTCACGCAGAAGTTCACGTACCTTCGGGGTCTGTTCGCGGCCTGGGGCTACGAACCGTCGGACGACGTCGAGCTCTCCTCGGCGTACATCGCGGTCTCGGACCTGCCGCTCGATGGCGTGCAGACGAAGCTCGCGATCATCGTGCGAGGGCTCGGCCAGTACCTCCAGTACCCGCTCGTTGCCTCCTCCATCCTCGCGGCCGTGCCGGTGATGGAGGCGAACGAGAGCCTGAAGCTGCTTGAACAGGCGTACGGGATCGTCGGCTCCCGCGCGATGCCGTTGACTCCGCCCGAACTGATCTGTCTCGCCGTCCGCATGGTGCACGGAGTCCGCCCGCAGACGATCCAGAACCTCGACACCACGGCGGCCGCGTCACCGGCCTCCCCCGTTCGTGGGGGCGGATACTACTACGGTCCCCGGTTCTTCTTCGTCCCGATCTTCGTCGCGCACGGGGCCTACTACTCCACGTTCAGCGGGATCAGCGGGGCCCACCCGGGGCACTCCGTCGCGGCGGCCGGGGGTTTCAGCGGATGATCGTGCGCTGGCTCGCGCCGATCCTCTTGGGGCTCCTGCTCCTCGGGGGCGCGGCGACGGCGTCGATCTCTCCGGCCGAGCTGACCCACTACGTGCCGCAGGTCGGCGACGAGTTCCACTACTACGAGGACTGGCAGCTGAACTCGGGGACGGGGAACTATTCCGGCTACTACGAGAACGAGTACACGAACGGTTCGATCCAGGTCACCGCGACGGCGTCGGACGGGACGGAGGCCGCCTCGTACTCCAACACGAACACCTGGGACAACGTCACGGGGTCGATCTACGCCTGGACCTCGTCGGGGACGTTCACCTTCTCGGCGAGCAGCTTCCTCTACGTGGACGGCACCGACAACCAGACCGGCTACACCAACCCGTACGTCTGGTTCTACGTCAACAACACGCTCCCGGTCGGGGGCTCCCTCGAGCTACTGAACACCCCCTC
>JASHVA010000126.1 GCA_030039715.1 Thermoplasmata archaeon
CGTTCGGCCGCGAGCGCCGCGGCGTCGACCCCCGCCGCGCGGAGGGTCGCCGGCTCGTGGGCGTGCTCCGACAGGCGACGGAAGCGGTGCGCGAGGGGCGCGGGAGTGCGACCGGCTTCGTCCGCGGGCGCGACCGCGAGCGCGAGGGCCTCGAGCCGTTCGCGCGCGCTCGGGTGGTCGAACTCGGCGACGAGGGGAAGCAGGACGGCGAGCAGGCGGCCGTACGGGAGCCCCGTCGGCCGTTCGAGCGCGCGGGCGAGCGCGTGGCCGATCCCCCGCTGCGCGTTCGACGCCGCGAGGCCGGCGGCGGTCGCGGCGTAGTGGATCGCGGCCCGCGCGTCGGGGTCGTCGCTCCAGCGGAGGGCGTGGGGGAGGCGGCGCACGACCGTGGCCGCGGCGTCGACCGCGAGCGCGTCGGAGAACGGGTTCGACCAAGCGGAGAGGTACGCCTCGGTCGCGAGCGCGAGGACCTCGAAGGCGCCGTCGGCGACCTCTTCGGCCGAGAGGCCCGTCGCCGCGCCCGCATCCACGAGCGCCCACTCCGGAACGAGTCCCCGGTGCGCGAGCTCGAGCGGGGCGCCGTCCTCCCCGACCAGGTCGGCGGTCCAGCTCGCCTCCGCGCCGCTCCCGCTCGTCGTCGGCACGGCGGCGAGGCGCGTGGGGGGCGGGTCCGGGCAGTCGAGGAGCGGCGTGAACTCGGCGAGCGCGACCTCGGGCCGCTCGGCCCAGAGCCGGGCCGCCTTGGCCGCGTCGATCGTCCGCCCGCCGCCGACCGCGACCAGCCAGTCGGGGGCGTACGACGCCACGCGGTCCCGCAGGGCCCGCACCGCGTCGAGGCGATGGGGTTCGGCGAGGTCGGCGATCACCTCGACGTGGGTCTCGGTCTTCGCGAGCTCCTCGACGACGCGGCGCTCTCCGCCGCGCCGGGAGACGTTCGGGTCGACGAGGACGAGCGCCCGGCGGGCCCCGAGGCCGCTCAGCTGCTCGATCGCGCCCGGTCCCCAGGCGATCCGGGGCGCCGTGAAGAAACCGGTCATCGTCGCTCCCGCCGGGACGGGCGGGCGCTCACGCCGCCGGACCCTCGCGGCACCGGCGGCAGGCGCCGGTCGCGGAGAAGGCGATGCCGTCGACGCTCCAGCCATCCGGATGGCGGCCGGCGAGCTCGGTGAGGACGTGTCGGTCGAGGTCGGTGAGCTCGATCGCCTGGATCCGTCCGCAGTTCCGACAGACGATGTGGGCGTGCGGCTCCTCGCCGAGGTCGACGCGGACGACGCGCTCCGGCGCGGGAGGCGGTTTCCAATCGGCCGGCAGCTTCGGCCGTGCGCGGCGGGGCCGGGAACGGGACGGGGCGCGACGGCTCCGAGGCATCGGGCCCGCCGACCCTTCCGGCGTATTTAGGGGGTCGTCGGCCGCCGGGAAACCCTATACCCGCGGCCGGGACGATGCCGGCGTGTCGGCCCCCGGACTTCCCCCGCTTCCTCCGCCCCACTCGCGCGTGGGGGTCGGGGGCGTGCTCGTGCGCGAGGGGCGGGCGCTCGTCAACCGCGCCGTCTACCGGACCCGCTTCACGATCCCGAGCGGCTACGTCGAGCGCGGGGAGAGCCTCGAGGGGGCGCTCGGCCGGGAGTTCGCCGAGGAGACCGGGGTCACGGTCACGGTCGGCCGGCTCCTCTTGGTCCGGCACAAGGTCGTGGCCCCCGAGGAGAGCGACGTCTACTTCGCCTTCGCCGTCGAGCGCGTGGCGGGCGAGCCCGCGGCCCTGCCGCCCGAGATCGCGGAGGTCCGGGAAGTCCCGGTCGCCGAGGCGCGCGACGCGACGTGGATCTCCGAGCTCTCGCGGATCGCGATCCGGCTCGCCGCCGAAACCGCGGGGGCCTGGCCGCGTTCGCCGTGGTCCGGCGGGGAGATCCCCGGACTCGTGGCCGAGGCGTACTACCCGGCGCGGGGCCCGTAGCTCAGCCCGAACGGCTGCGCGTCACGCCGCGGCGCGAGATCGTGAGCCCGAGGTCGATGTCGAGGCCCGAGGGGCCGATCCGGTACGGGTGCAGCTGGACGTCGTGGGCGCTCCCCCGGAACTTCTCGATGCCGATCGCGCGGACGTTCGCGCCGTTCCGCTCCCAGCGGAAGAGCCGGATCTCCCCGCGGGCGAGGACCCGCTCGGTCGACGCCACGTCCTCGGCCGGAGACTCGACGGTCAGGATCGCCGTCACGCCGAGGTCGGAGAGGAACCGGAGGAACGACTGGGCCCCTCCGTCCTCGTCGATCCCCTTCATGCAGAAGTACTGCAGCGCGGTCAGCGAGTCGATGACCACTCGGGAGTATCCCGTCCGCGCGAGCTCGCTGCGGAGCATCTGCTCGAGCGCCGCCACGCTCACCTCGACGCCGGTGAGCTCGGGCGTCCGGCGAATCACCCACGGGATCCGGCCGAACGGCCGGGTGAGCCGGACCGTCGCGATGTCGCGGAACGGCACGTGCTCGTAGTGCATCACATCCGGGATTGCGTCGAAGACGTCGACGCGAGCGAACTCGGGGCCGAGCCCGCGGTGGTTGAACCGGCACTCGTTCGGCGGCTCCTCGAGCGTCACGAGGAGGGCGCGCTCGCCGCGCCGGGTCCCTTCGCAGAGGAACTCGAGGGCGAGCGTCGTCTTTCCGGTCCCCGACGGCCCGACGATCAGGTACGGGCGTCCGGGGAGCAGCCCCCCGTCGAGCATCGCGTCGAGCGAGCGGTTGCCGGTCGAGACCCGCGCCGTCGCCGCGTCGGCCGGAGGATCGTTCGCCACCGCGGTCGTTCCTCCGTGGGGTTCGAGAACCTCGCCGACGTCCGGGTCGATGGGCGGTCCGCGTTCAAGTAGTTTCGGCGGCCCGCGGCGCTCCGGCCGTACCGTGTCGGAAGCGAGCGCTCGGAGGCCCCCCACTGCAAACGTTCGCGGCCCGGGCTCGGAGCGGACCGAGTCACCCGTGGGGCTCTCGCGTCGGGTCGAAACGTCGCCCCGGCCCGCGGTCGGCGGCGTCTACGGACCGTGGTTTCCAGGTGGACGCCACGGCGAGGGCGGCGAGAGGTATCGCGGTGAAGTAGAGCCCTATGTCCGTGAAGACCCCGGACCAAACGGCCGACCCGAGCGTCCGAGCGGGGTTCAGAGAGCTCCCCGTGAACGGGCCGATCAGGTACGTCGAGACCCCGACCGCGAGGGGGGGTAGCGCCAATCGCCATCGGAAACGGCCCTGCCCGTGGTCGGCGAGGAGAAACACCGCCGCCACCAGTAAGGCGCTGAACCCGGCCTCCGCGGCGAACGCCTCCAGGAACGGCACCGACGGCAGAGTGGCACCCAGGTCGTTACCCGCCCCGAGCGCGAACCGCACGACGCCGCTGGCGATGAGCGCCCCCAGGAACTGGGCTGCCCAGTACCCAGGGACGAGCCGCCAGGCGACCCGACCGCTCGCCGCTAGGGCAAGCGTGACCGCCGGATTCAGGTGGGCGCCCGACACGCTGACGAAGGCGACGATCGGGACGAGCACCGCCGCGAACCAGGCGATCGCGAGGAGCCACTGGGGAATCTCCCCCGCTCCCGCGACGATCGTTCCGGTGCCGATCCCCACGAGGAGGGCGGTGCCGGCGGCCTCGGCCGCGCACCGACGGAACGGGTCCCGGTTCACTGCGCACCGCTCCGAAGCCTCGCGTACTGCGAGCGCTCGAACACGATCAACTCAGTGCGCAGCCGCTTCACGCGGTCGACGATCCGGTCGCGTACGTCGCGGAACCCGGCGTCGTCGAGCCCCGCCGGATCCGGCAGTGACCAGTCGCGCAGTTCGAGTCCCTTGAGATGAGCGGGGCAGCTCGCGTCCTCGAGGCAGCCCATCGTGACCCGGAGCTGGGCCTCGTCCATCGTCTCCTTCGTCAGTGGCTGCGGGGGATGGGGCGGCAGCGCGAGACCGATCTCCTCGAGCATCGGCGCGGTGCGGGCGTCGGGGGCCGTCGCCGGTCGGGTTCCCGCCGATTTCGCGACCCAACCGGGCGGAGGGTTCGCGTTGAAAGCCGCCTCGGCGATGAGTGACCGGCACGCGTTCTCGACGCAGAGGAAGAGGACCACGCGGGCCATCGCAACCGTCTCAGGTCGGGGGCCGGCAGGGGGAGTGGTCGCGAACGGAGGGCGCACGGTTTACTGCCCCGGGCGTCACCGCAGTATTCCCCGGGCGTCGGAAGTCAGTTGGTAGTACTGCCACTTGCCCTGGCGGCGGGCAGTCACCAGTCCAGCCTCCTCGAGGAGGGCCATGTGATGGCTGACCGTGGCGTGCGTGAGACCGGTCGCGGCCTGGATTTCGCACGCGCAGAGCTCGGTTTTCCGCCGCAACATCCACACCGCGAGGAGGCGGTTCTCGTCGCCAAGCGCACGGAGTTGTTTCAGCGCGTCGCGGAACTCGGAGGAGTCGGCAATCGCCCGAGCCTCGCCCTCGTACTCGGCGACGCAGCAATTCGGGTCGTCGCCGGTGAGGCGTCCCAGGCGTTCGCCGAGCACTCGCAGGCTTCCCGAAGTCGGCATCGTGTAGACTGATGTCTACATGATATATGTAGACTCCTATCTACATGACAGGGGTCGGAAGGACGCGGCACATCGCAGCCGCGGGCAGGGGTCGCCCTGGATTCGCGCCCTCCGCGCCGGCCTCGGACGGCGGTCGCGGGGCCGGGCTCAGGGGTCCGGGGTTCGTCCGGCGTGAAGGGCTTTCTCCGCGGAGGGGGTGGGCCAGCCTGGAACGGGTCATGACGAGCGAGGAGAATGCGGAGGCCGTCCGCCGCTGGTTCACCGACGGCTGGACCGGAAACCTGGAGCTGGCCGAGGAGATCTTCAGCCCCGAGCTCCGGACCAACGGCGTTCTTGTGGGCCGCGAGGGGCCGAAGCGGAACAATCGAAATCGTCTCGTGGGTTTTCCCGACGTCCGTGTCGTCATCGAGGAGGTTTTCGCGGCCGGGGATCGCGTGGTGATCCGTATCCTCTGGAGCGGTACGCATACGGGGGAGTACAGCGGGGTGCCTCCCACGGGCAAAGCGGTCCGGGTGCCGGGCATCGCCGTGTGGCGGTTCTCCGGCGGCAAGGTGGTCGAGATCTGGTCGATCCAGGACCAGTTCTCGCTCCTCCAGCAGATCGGGGTGATCCCGCCCGAGATCGAAGGGGTCCAGGTGCGGCCGGGCCCCGCTTAGGCAGCTGCCGGTCCGGCCGCCGGGGCCGGCGGTGGGGGGTTCACACGGTGTTGAGCAGCCAGCCTCCGTCGGCCGCGATCTCCGAGCCGACGACGAACGAGGCGTCGTCCGAGGCCAGGAAGAGGGCGACCTTGGCGACCTCTTCCGGGCGACCGAGACGCTTGACCGGCGACCGGCCGACCCGGGCGACGTCCTGCGCCTTCAGGATCTCGGGGGACGTCCCGGAGCGGGTCAGAAGGTGGGTCGCCGTGGGTCCGATCGTGATGGTGTTCACGCGGATCCCCCGCCCGATCAGCTCCGCCGCCAGGGCCCGGGCGAGCGCGTGCACCGCGCCCTTGTTGGCGGTGTAGAGGGAACTGTTGGCGATCCCCGTCAGCGCGTTCACGGAGCCGTTGAAGATGATCGACGCCGGACGGCTCAGCAACGGGAGCGCCCGCTGCACGGTGAAGTACGCGCCCTTCAGGTTGGAGCTGAGCATCTCGTCGAACGCCGCCTCGTCGACCGCTTCGAGCGCGGCCCCCTTGTAGATGCCCGCGTTGACGAAGAGAACGTCGAGCTTGCCGTACGTCGCCCGGATCCGGGCCATCAGCGAGTCGATGTCGCTGAGCTGCGTGAGGTCCACACGAACGGCGAGATCCTCGGCTCCCAGCTCCCGGGCGGCCTCAGCGAGCGTGGCGGGATCGCGTCCGGTGATCACGACCTTCGCACCGTTCGCGTGGAACTCCTTCGCGGTCGCAAGTCCGATTCCGCTGTTCCCGCCCGTCACCAGGGCGACTTTTCCGTCGAGCAACCCCACGGTTCCCGCCCCCGCCGCTCGAGGGAGACGTCGGTTAAAGGAATTCGGCCGGGGCCCGCGACGCGGCGTCTCCGAACGTGGGAATTGCGGGGAGAGGGATTTGAACCCACGAACTCCTACGAGACCAGACCCTGAATCTGGCGCCTTTGGCCAAGCTTGGCGATCCCCGCGCGCGCGGGGCGAGCGGGGTGCGGCTTAAGAAACTGCCGGCGGCCCCGGCCCCACCGTCAGGCCGACGCCGGGGCGGTGCGCGCCGCGGGCCGCGCCTTCTCGCCGTCGAGCAGGTCGAGCGCCTCGCGCACCGACGCTTTCTCGTGGACGATCGCCCGAAGTGCCTTCAGCATCGCCACCGGGTGGTCGGACTGCCAGATGTTGCGGCCCATGTCGATGCCGTGCGCGCCCTCGTCGATCGCGCGGCGGGCGAGCTCGAGCGCCGCCCGGTCGCTGTCGAGCTTCGGGCCACCGGCGACGACGAGCGGGACCGGGCAGCCCTCGACGACCTTCTCGAACCCGTCGCAGTAGTACGTCTTCACGAGGTGCGCGCCGAGCTCGGCGGAGACGCGGCAGGCGAGCGCAAGGTAGCGCGCGTCGCGCTTCTCGAGCTCCTTTCCGACGGCGGTGATCGCCATCACCGGGACGCCGGCCTCCTCCCCCTGGTCGACGAGCTCGCCGAGATGGACGAGCGACTCGTGTTCGTGCGGGGAACCGACGAAGACGCTCATCGCGACCGCGGCGACGTTCAGCCGGACCGCCTCGCGCATCGAGGTGGTGAT
>JASHVA010000015.1 GCA_030039715.1 Thermoplasmata archaeon
CCGGAGAACTCGTGGGGGTACTGGTCGAGGCAGTCCGGAGGGAGGCCGACGCTGGGCAAGAGGTCCCGCACCCGCGCGCGCAGCGCCGGGCCGGCGACGCCCTCCTGCGCGCGGATCGGCTCGCCGACGATCTGCCAGACCCGCAGGCGCGGGTCGAGCGAGCCGACCGGATCCTGGAAGACGATCTGGACGTTCCGGCGCCAGGCGCGGAGCGCGCTCCCCTTGAGGTGGGTGATGTCCTGCCCGTCGAACTGGATCGCCCCGCCGGTCGGCTCGTGAAGTCGGGCGATCAGCCAGCCGTACGTCGTCTTCCCCGAGCCGGACTCCCCGATGAGCCCGAGCGTCTCCCCGGCGCCGACGGAGAGCGTCACCCCGTCGACGGCGTGGACCGCGCGCGCGGCGGAGCGGCGGAAGGTCTCGGTGAGCGAGCGGGTGAGCGGGAAGAACTTCTCGAGGGCGAGCGTCTCAAGGATCGGCGGGGCGTCGCTCACGGGAGTCCGGGCACCTCCGACTGGAAGTAGCAGGCGCTCCGGTGGATGTGACGGGACTCGGGCGGCGCCGCGGGGTCGACCGGCGCGAGCGGCGGCGTGTCGCCCTTGCAAACGTCGCGGGCGAGCGCGCAGCGCGGGTGGAACCGGCAGCCGGACGGGGGGCGCGAGAGGTTGGGCACGGAGCCCGGGATCGAGCTCAGCGGGCCGTCCGACTTGTAGTGCGCGGGCGCCGCCTTGAGGAGCGCCTTCGTGTACGGATGGCGCGGGTCGCGGAACACCTCGGCGACCGGCCCGTACTCGACGATCCGGCCCGCGTACATGACGCCGATCTCGTCGGCGGTCTCGGCGATGACGCCGAGGTCGTGGCTGATGAACAGGATCGCCGCCTGGACCTCGTCGATCAGCTCCTTCATCAGCGTGAGCACCTGCGCCTGGATCGTCACGTCGAGCGCGCTCGTCGGCTCGTCGGCGATCAGGAGCGACGGCTTCTCCGAGAGCGCCATCGCGATCATGATCCGCTGGCGCATCCCGCCCGAGAGCTCGTGCGGGTAGAGGTTCAGGATCGTCTCGGGGTCGTTGATCCGCACGAGGCGCAGGTACGAGAGGACCTCCTCCCGGAACTGCGAGCGCGTCGCGAGCCGGTCGCGCACCGCCTCCTCCGCCGCCCCGCTCGGGACGATGATCTTCGAGAGCGAACCCGCGACCGTGGTCGTGTCCGGGGGCTTCGAGTAGTCGAACGGCCGTTCGCCCCCCTGGAACGACTTCACCCAGCCCATCTCGCGGTAGTGGCGGATCTGGATCGCTTCGAGCAGCTGGTCGTAGACCCGGAACGCCGGATTCAGCGAGTTGAGCGGCTCCTGGAAGATCATGCCGATCCCCGTGCCCCGGATCATCGGGAGCTGACGCCGCCCGACCTTCACGAGGTCGGTGCCGCGGAAGACGATCGAGCCCGATCCGATCGTCGCGGGCGGCTCGGGGAGGAGCCGCGGGATCGCTTTGGCGAGCGTGCTCTTGCCGCAGCCGGTCTCCCCGACGATCCCGATCACGCGGCCGGGCTCGATCTCGAGCGAGACGTCCGAGACGGCGTAGAACGTGCCGGCCCCGACGGTGTACGTCACGGAGAGATCGTTCACGATCAGGACGGGATCGGTCATGCGACGGCTCCGGGATCCGGGGCCACGACGGGGACCTCCCCCCGGTCGCTCTCGGCCTCGGCGGCCGGGGCGTCGGGCGTGGGCCGCTCGGCCGGCGGCTCGGGGGCGGCACCGCGCACGAACGCGCGACGGGTCCGCGGGTCGAGGATGTCGCGGAGGCCGTCCCCGAGCAGGCTGAAGGCGATCACCGTCACGAAGACCGCGAGGCCCGGAGCGAGGACGAGCCAGGGATAGCTCGAGATCGGGGCCGAGCCCTGGTAGAAGGCGAGCATCGCGCCCCACTCCGGCTGCGGCCCGGGGTACTTGCTCGCGACGCCGATGTAGGCGATCGTCGAGTAGGTAACGAGCACCGTGCCGATGTCGAGCGTGAAGTAGACGACCAGCGGCTCGGTGACGTTCCGCAGGACGTGCCGGAGGAGGATCCGGTTCTCCGTCACCCCGGCGGCCCGCGCCGCGGTGACGTACGGGAGGTGCTTCACGGCGAGCACCTCCCCCCGGACGAGCCGCACGTAGTACGGCCACCACGTGATGATCACCGCGATCGCCACGTTGAGGATGCCGGGTCCGAGCACCCGCGTGATCGCGAGGGCGAGGATGAGGCTCGGGAACGATAGGAAGACGTCCGTGACCCGCATGATCGAGACCGACGTGTACCCGCCGAGAGTCCCCGGGGTGTCGTAGAAGCCGGCGATGAGACCGAGCGCTCCGCCGATGACGAGACTCACCCCGGCGATGCCGACCCCGAGACCGAGGTCGAGCGGCAGGGCGCGCATGACGTTCGAGTAGACGTCGAAGCTGAGGCCGTCCGTCCCGAACGGATGCGCCCACGACGGCGGCGCGTTGAACAGCCCGGTCTCCTGCTCGGGCCCGTACGGGACGAGAACGTGCGGGGCGACCGCCACGATCAGCGCGACGATGCAGATGAGCGCCACAAGGAGGAAGCCGAACAGCGAGAGGGGGTTGGCCCGGAGGACGCGCCAGAAAACCACGATGGGGTGGTCGCCCCGGCGCACGGGTGCGGAGGACGTGGCCGTTGCCATGCCGCGCTACCTCCAGTCAACCCTCGGGTCGAGGACGCCGTAGAGAATGTCGGCGATCATGTTCGCGACCACGACGCCGATTGCGAACACGATCACGACGGCGATCGCGCCGTCGAAGTTCGCGACAGAACCGCCACCGCCGATCGCGTCGTAGGCGTACTGACCGATCCCGGGCCAGTCGAACACCTCCTCGATGACGACCGTCCCGGCGAGGAGACCCCCCGCGGTGACCCCGAGAACGGTGGTCGTCGTGATGAGCGCGTTGCGGAGCGCGTGCTTGTACATCACCCAGAATTCGGAGAGGCCCTTCATCCGGGCCGACCGGACGAAGTCGAGCGGCAGCACCTCGAGCATCGACGCGCGGGTCATCCGGGTCGCGATGCCCATGTTGATGAACGCGAGGACGCTCGCCGGCAGGATCAGGTGCTCGATCGCGTCGACGGTGTACGGGAAATTGCCGGCGATGATCGCGTCGACCACCGACATGTGCGTGTACTGGGGGAACGGCGGCACGACGGTCGAGTACTCCCCGCGGGTCGGGAGCCCGAGCGCCGGCCCGATGAACACCGCGGCCAGCACGGCGCCGAGGTACGTCGGGGTCGCCCAGCCCGAGAGGTAGAAGATCCGCACGAGGTGGTCGGCCCACCGGCCCCCGTACTGCGCGGCGATGACCCCGAGCGGGATCCCGATCACGATCATCAGGAAGAGGGCGGCGAGGACGAGCTCGATCGTCGCGGGGAGGTCGGCGGCGATCGCCGGGTAGACCGCCTGGCCGAGGGTCGAGGCCCCCCAGTTCCCCTGCAGCAGGTTCGTGATGTACGAGACGAACTGCGGCAGGAGCGGCGCCCCGTACTTCGCATTGCAGGCGTCGATGACCGCCTTGCTCGCGTGCGGGTAGACGGCGTTGCAGAGGCCGGAGAGCTTGAGGTGGGTGCAGATGAACGTGAGGACGATGACGCCGATGAGGACGGGGATCAGCTGGAGCAGTCGCTTCAGGACGAAGATGAGGAGGTCGCCCGGACTCCGGCCCATCCTACGGACGAGCCTCCCACCGGGGGCGCCGCGGCACGGCGGACCCTCGCATCCGCCGAGCTAGGCCCTCCCCCTACTTAGGGGCGTACGGCGGGGGACCGGGGCGCGGTTACGGGAGGTAATCGCGGGGGAGCGTCCGGAGCTCCTTGAACGTCTCGTGCGCGATCGAGACGAACTTCTCGATGTCCTTCTCGGTATGGGCGCTCGAGAACGTGATCCGCTCGTAGTTGTCGGGGTGGATGTAGATCCCCCGGTCGAGCAAGAGCTGGTGGTGCCGGAGGTAGAGGTTCCAGTCGATCTGAAGCGACTCCCGGTAGTTCGTGATCTTCTTCCGGCGCGTGAAGAAGAATTGCAGCATGCCGTTCACCGACTGCGCGATCACGGAGACCTTCGCGTCGCGACCGGCCTCCTCGAGGCCCTTCTCGAGCTTCTCGGTGAGCTTCGCCCAGCGGGCGTAGAGGTCTTCGCCGCCCCGGTGGAGCATCTTCAGGTTCGCGAGGGCTCCCGCGAGGGAGAGGTTGTTCGCGAAGTACGTCCCACCGAACGAGATCCGCCCCGGGGCGATGAGGTCCATGTACTCCGCCTTTCCCGAGACGGCCGAGATCGGGACGCCGCCGCCCAGCGCCTTCGCCCAGCAGGAGATGTCCGGCTCCACGCCGTAGAGCTGCTGCGCGCCGCCCGGGGCGACGCGGAATCCGGTGAACACCTCGTCGAAGATCACGAGGAGGTCGTTCTCGTGCGCGATCTCGACCAGGCGCTTCAGGTAGCCGTCCGCCGGCGGGATCACGCCCGCGTTCGCCATGATCGGCTCGAGGATGACGCAGGCGAGCCGGTCCCGGTAGCGCTTGACCATCCGCTCGAACGAGAGGAGCGAGTTGTACTGCGCCACCATCACGTAGTCGGTGACGCCCGGCGGGATCCCCGCGGAGTTCGGCAGGGGCCGCGGGTACTCGTCGAGCCCCGCGACGATCGGCGGCGCCTCCGCGCTGATCAGCGCGTAGTCGTGCTGCCCGTGGTAGTGGCCCTCGAACTTCAGGATCGCGTCCTTTCCCGTCACCGCCCGCGCGATGCGGATCGCATTCTGGGTCGCGTCGGAGCCGTTCGAGCAGAACGCGACCCGCTCCGCGTTCGGGACCATCTTGCGGAACATCTTCGCGACCTCGATCTCGAGCGCCGTCGGCGCCGCGAAGTGAAGACCGAGCTCGGCGCGGTCCTGGATCGCCTTGACCTGCTCCTTCGGCGCGTGGCCGTTGATGAGGCAGCCGTAGCCCAGGTTGAAGTCGAGGTACTCGTTCCCGTCCTCGTCCCAGATGCGGGCGCCCTTCCCGGCCGCGATGAACGGGGGACACGGGTCGTAGGACGCGACCCGGATGAGCGAGCTCGACGCGTTCGGGATGTACTTCTTCCCTTCCTCGAAGAGCTTCGCGCTCTTCTTCAGCTTCGGAACGAGGCGGGCGATCGAGATCGGGAGCTGCTCCGCCTCCGGGGCCGGCGCGGGGGCCTCCTTCGCCTCTTTCGGCTCCTTCGCCTCCTTGGACTCCTTCGGCTCGGCCGGCGCGCTCTCGGGGACCGGCTTCTTCGCGGGCTCCTCGACCACGGGGGTCGGGGGTGGCTGGACCTCGGAGTCCGCGGCGCGGAGCGGTACCGCTGGCGGACGCTCGGCGCGGTTCTCCCGCGTCAGAACGTCGCTGCCCCTCGCGGGGACGGTCGGCAGCGGGGCGGGTTGCGGTTCCGCCATAGAGCACGCATCGCGGGCGGGTTTCGGACCCCGAGTGCCGTATATATAATTGGCTCAACGCGAGAACGCGTTATACGATTCATATAGCAAAGTAGCAACCGGTTGCTGTGTAATGTTTAACGTATGTTAGTCTGCAAATATACGAATTAATTCGCCCAAAAATAACCGAAACAGCGGAAAAACCGCCGTTTCGTCTCCGCCTTCACTCCTTCCGGGGTGGCGGCAGCGGGTTTTCCGGAGGGACGATGGCGGTCTCGATGCCGCGCCGCGCAAGGGCCGCACGGAACGGGCCCGGCGGGATGCAGCGCTCGGGCGGGACGACCCCGACCGCGCTCACCTGGCCGGTCGCGATCAGCTCCGCTCCGATCGCGCCGGTGACGCCGACGGCGTACTCGGTCGCGACGAGGTGCCAGTCCCGCCGCGCGGGGAACCGCGCGATCGCGTGGCGGACCACCGGCTGCCCGCCCTTCTCACCGCGGATCTCGATGTCGCAGACCTCCCAGTCGATCATGTCGACCCCGGCGGGCACTCCCAGCAGCTTCTCCCGCTTCAGGAGGGCGACCGTGAACTCCTTCGGTACGACGCCCTGCCCGCGAACCTCGACCGGGCGGTCCCCGCCGAGCCCGAGCAGTGCCATCGTCCGGAGGACCTCGATCCCCGGGCCGCCCTCCTTCCACTCACAGTGGCGCAGGCCCTTCTCGCGGAGGCTCTCGGGGAGGGTCGCGGGTTCGGAGTGGAGCGTGCGGTAGACCCGGGTCTTCCCAACGGGCGCGGCGAAATCGAACTCCTCGGCGCCGGTCATCGGCGGGTACTCGCGGTACGCCCCGTCCTCGAACACCACGGCCGGCATGACCATCTCGTCGAGGAACGTGCTCGGCGACCAGGTGAACGCGATCTCGGGGCCCCCGACCGTGAAGTCGCGCCAGCCGTCGCGGATGACGATCGACTCGACGCGGTCGAGGTCGCTCGCCGCCTGCATCGCGAGCACGTTCGAGATCCCGGGCACCTGGCCGAGGCCGGGAATCGCGAGGAGCTTCGCGGCGCGGAACTTCTCGTCGAGCGCGAGCTGCTTTCGCGTCATGTGGAAGAGCCCCCCGAAGTCGAGGTACGGGACGCGCGCTTCGAACGCCGCCTCCATGACGGCGAGGTTGAACCCGTACTGCACCGCGTTCACCACCGCGTCCGCCCCGCGGAGGAGCGCGACGAGCCGGGCGGTGTCCCGGACGTCGAGGGCGCTCGCGGACGCCTTCGGCCCGGCGGCGTGGGCCGCCGCCTCCGCGAGCCCGACGTCGAGGTCGGCCGCCACCACCGAGTCGAACACGCCGGCGGTCGCAAGGTCCCGGACCGCGCAGCGCCCGGTGAGTCCGCCGCCGCCGAGTACCACCGCGCGCATCGACCCTGGGGCTCCGGGCCGCCCGAGGAGCGCGCCCTATAGGAAGGTTCGGTCGACCCCGGGGGTTACGACGCCTTCCGCTTCGAGCGGGAGGCGCGCGCCGTCGGCTCGCCGGCGGGGGCCGGAGGCGCCTCGGACGGAACGGGCGAGGGCGCGCCCGGGGCGGAGCTCGTGCGAGCGAAGAGCTCGCGGAACGTCTCGAAGTGCCGGAGGAACGGGTCGGCGCGCCGTCGCTCCTCGAGCTCGAGGAGGGCGATCTCGAGCTGCGCCTTCGCCTTCGGGTCCCCGCTCGCGGCCTTGACGAGGTAGACGCACAGGACCTGGTAGTGCGGGAGCACGAACGCGTCGGGTCGCGGCGTGCTCATGTCGCCCTTGCGCGGCCGGTAGATCCGGTCGACGGGCACTGCCTCCGCCACCGCCTTCCGATGCGAGAAGCCGAAGTAGCGGCCGGGACCGAGGATCCGCGTCACCTCCCGGATGTTCCCCCCGAGATTGTTCGTGAGCCGGTCGCACTCGTGCCAGCACCAGAGGCCGAAGCCGAAGTCGCCGTCCCGGTACGCTTCCCAGGCCCGACCGTAGAGCTCGCGCTCGTTCTCCTCCTCGGGATGCGCGGGGTCGAGGCCCGCGCGCCAGTCGGAGACGATCGCGTCGACCCGCATCGACGCCGAGAACTCCTTCTGGGCGGGCACGTCCGTCGGACCGGGCACGACCGTCCGAGACGGGAGGCCCTTAGACGTTTTTCTGGTCGGCCCGACTCGACGCGAGCCGACCGCCGACCCAGGTCTCGCGGACCGACGCGGCCCCGCGAGCGACGGCGCCCGTCAGGGTCGGTGCCGCGACGACGAGGAGGTCGGCCGGCGCGCCGGGGGCGAGCGCTCCGAGTTCCGGCTCCCCGAGCGACCGGGCGGCGCCCGCCGTGTAGATCCCCAACGCCACTTCGGGAGAGAGGCGCTCTTCCGGGACCGGGTTGGCGGAAGCGCCGTCGGGTCCCTGTCGGTCCATGGCGGCCGCGAGTCCTCGCCAGGGATCCGCCGGGTCGTACGGCGCATCGCTCGAGCCGGCGAGAAGGTGCCCCTGGTCGAGCAGCGAGCGAAAGGCGTACGCCCACCGGGCGCGCCCCTCCCCGAGCCGGGCGCCGAGCCACCGGTCACTCCAGAGGAAACCGGGTTGGACCACGAGCGCGGGCCGGACCCGGGCGAGCGCGGGGTGGAGCTCGGGCGGGGTGAGCGCGGCGTGCTCGATCCGGGGCCGCCGGCCCTCCACGCGGGCGCCCCGTTCGAGCACGCGGAGCGCCTGGGCGACGGCGCGGTCCCCGATGGCGTGGAGCGCGATCCCGAGGCCCGCGGCGGCCGCCGCGTCGACGAGCGCGACCAACCGCTCGTCGGAAGCGACCGACATCCCCGAGTTCGTCGGGTCGTCGGCGTACGGTGCGTCGAGCCAGGCGGTCCGAGGTCCGAACGCCCCGTCGGTGAACGCCTTCACTCCCACCACCCGGAACCGTTCGGTCGACGGCGGAGGGCGACGCTCGTCCCAGCGGCTCTCGTGGAGGTAGGCCCGGACCCGGAGGCCGAACCGGCCGGCGCGGCTCAATTCGGCGAGCGCCGCCGCCTCCTCCGGGGCGACGCTCATCGCGCCGATCGTGGTGAGCCCGACCGAGAGGGCCCACTTCCCCGTGCGTGCGAGCGCCTCGGGGCTCCGCAGATGCAGGTCGTCGGCCCGGCCGGCGAGCGCCCGCACGGCGGTCTCGAACGCCCGGCCGTCCGGCTCGCCGGCCGCATCCCGTCCCCAGCGGCCGCCGGGCGGGTCCGGAGTGGACCGGCTCACTCCCGCGCGCTCAAGGGCCGCCGAGTTCGCCACGCCGACGTGACCGCTCACGTGCTGGACGAAGACGGGCCGGTCGGCGACGGCCCGGTCGAGGTCGTCCCGCGTCGGCCACCGGTGATCGCTCGTCCGCTCCGGGTCCCATCCCCGGCCCAGGATCGACTCCCCCGGGTGCGTCCCGGACCACTCGGTCAGCACCGCGCCGAGCTCCTCAATCGACCCGACCGTCCCGAGGTCGAGCCCCTCGCGCATCCGGGTCAGGTCGGCGACGTGGAGGTGGGCGTCGACGAGCCCGGGCAGGAGGAGCGCGCCGGCGAGCTCCCGGCGGTCCGCCCCGGTGGGCGCTGCGCGGCGGACCGCCGTCTCGCTTCCGACCGCCGCGACCCGGCCCTCCTCGACCAGGAGGGCCTCCGCGTACCGGCGGCCGGTGAAGACCCGGCCCCCGACGAACAGCGTGGCGTCGGTCACGGCTCGGCCGGGGGAGACGCGCGGGAGTAGTAACCGACGCGGCCGACCGGCGGAACGGGTTCGGGAACGACCTACACGTCGAGGTACTGGTAGAACTCGTACGGGTGGGGCCGCAGGTTGAGCTCGAGCTGCTCCTGGCGCTTGAGGTCGATGTACGTCTCGATCAGCGAG
>JASHVA010000127.1 GCA_030039715.1 Thermoplasmata archaeon
CCGAGGGCGTCCATCGTGACCTCCTCGCCCGTCACGGCGCGCACGACGTCCGGGCCGGTGATGAACATCTGGCCGGTCCCCTCGACCATGACGATGAAGTCGGTGATGGCCGGGGAGTAGACCGCTCCGCCGGCGCACGGGCCGAGGATCACGGAGAGCTGCGGGACGACGCCCGAGAGGTTGACGTTGCGGAAGAAGACCTCGCCGTACCCGCCGAGGCTCATCACCCCTTCCTGGATCCGGGCGCCGCCCGAGTCGTTGAGCCCGACGATCGGCACGCCGGCCTTGCGGGCCGTCTCCATCACTTTCACGATCTTCATCGCGTGGGCCTCTCCGAGCGCCCCGCCGAAGACCGTCGCGTCCTGGGCGAACGCGCAGACCGGCCGGCCCTCGACCTCGCCCCAGCCCGTGACCACCCCATCCCCCGGGGGCCGACGGTCGGCGAGGCCGAATTTCTCGACGCGGTGGGTGACGAACGGGTCGACCTCGGTGAACGTGCCCGGGTCGAAGAACGATTCGAGCCGCTCGCGCGCCGTCAGCTTTCCCGCGGCCCGGTGCTTCTGCACGCGCTCGGCCCCCCCGCCCTCCCGGGCCTTGCGCTTCAGGACGGCCCAGCGGTCGAACGCCTCGCTCATGCGACCCCGTCTACGCGAACATCACCGGTTCTTATGGCCACCCGATGCGACCCGTGTCGAAGTAGCAGCTCCCCGTCCGGCCCGAGACCCTCGATCGTGCCCGCCGGCACGCCGTCCACGCTCGCCCGACGGCCGACCCCGAAGAGCCGGCGCTCGCAGAGCGCCCGGATCTCGGAGAACCCGCCGCCGAGCTCGGAGGCGGCCGCGAGGGCGCCGCGCACCGCCGCTTCCTCGACGGCGTCCAGGGACG
Organism: Thermoplasmata archaeon; assembly: GCA_030039715.1. Lineage (GTDB taxonomy): Archaea > Thermoplasmatota > Thermoplasmata > Lutacidiplasmatales > UBA184 > Lutacidiplasma. The sequence continues at coordinate 886 of JASHVA010000127.1, forward strand.
GTGGCCCGCCCGTCCCCTCGGCGAGCGTCGCCGACCGGGAGCGGAGCTCGGCCGGCAGGGCGGCGAGGTCGGTCGTGACGTTGATCCCGATACCGGCGACCTCGACCGGCCGGCCCGAGGCATCCTCGACCCGGTCGACGAGCACTCCGGCGAGCTTGCGCGCGGGCCGGTCGCCCGAGAGCACGAGCAGGTCGTTCGGCCACTTCACCGCGAGCGCGAGCGGGGCGAGCGTTTCGAGCTCGCTCGCGAGGCGCGCCCCGAGCGCGATCGGGAACCAGCTCAACCGTTCCACCGCGGTCCGAACGACGACCGAGACGTAGAGGCCGCCCGCCGGCGAAGCCCAGGCGTGGTCGAGGCGCCCCCGGCCGCGGCGCTGACGCCGCGCGACGACCCGGGTCCCGTCCGGGGCCCCCGAGCGGGCGAGGACGAGAGCGCGGTCCTGTGTCGAGTCGATCTCCTCGTAGAACTCGCGAGGACCCACGCGCGTGGCCTCCTCGCCGGGCGAGCGGGTCGTCGGCTTAACCTTTCGGACCCCGTGGCCTCCTCTCCTTAAGGCGGGGGCCGTCTTCGCGGGCCGATGACCTCCGTCGAGGAGCTGTTGCGCGACACCGCCCGCGATTTCGAACCGGAGCTGAAGCGCCGACTGACCGGGCTCCTCGGTGGGATCTTCCGCAGCTATCTGCCGCAGGCGTGGGAGTTCCGCACGGAGCGGGAGACGGTCGGGCTCCACGTCGACAAGGACGGCCACGTCAGCGTGGCGGCGGGCGCCGTGGCGCATCCGGACCTCACGGTCGAGATGGCGGAGGCCGGTCTCGTCGCCGCGCTGAAGCGACGCGGGCCCGCTCGCGGCCCGCCCGAGGGGCTCAAGGTGACGCCGCACACCGCGAAGGGGAAGGCGGCGTTCGACTACCTGCGCAGCCGGATCGGCCTCTAGCGTGAGCACCGGGCGTGAGCAACCTACATCCCCCTTTCCCGGGGTAGGCGCCCCGGGAGGAAGGACGGGAGCGTGAGCGCGGATTCGGGAGGCGGTCCTCGGGCGACGCAGCCGCCCGCGGGCGCGGTCCCGGGGGCCGGGGAGGCCCCGAGCTTCGGCCGGGCGCTCAAGAGCCGGCCGTTCTTCTTCCTCTGGTCGTCGCAGCTCGTCTCGCAGTCCGGCGACTTCGTCTTCGAGGTCGCGTTGCTCTGGCTCGTCCTCCAGACGACCGGCTCGGTGCTCGACGTCTCGCTGGTCGTGGTCGCCGCGATCGTCCCGACCGTCGTCTTCGGGCCCGTCCTCGGCGTGTACGTCGACCGGTGGCCGCGCCGGACGATCCTCCTGGGCACGAACGTCGCGGAGGGACTGCTCGTGGCCGCGCTCTCCGGGCTCGTGCTCGCCCACGCCGAGAGCCTCCCGCTCGTTCTCGCGATCGTCTTCGCCCTCTCCGTCGGCGGCCAGCTCGTTCGCACGACGTCGAGCGCCCTCGTCCCGCAGACGGTCGGCACGACCGACCTCTCGACCGCGAACGGGCTCCTCTCGTTCAGCTCGTCGACGACCCAGATCGTCGGCCTTTCCGTGGGCGGCGCGGTCGTCGCGCTGTTCGGCCCGACGCTCCCGATCGCCTACGACGCCGTCTCGTTCTTCGCGGCGGCGCTCATCGTCCTCGGGATCGCCGCGGTCGTCGGCCGGCCCGAGGCCGGCGCGAACGAGGGGACGTTCTCCGAGCAGTTCCGGGAGGGGTTCCGCTACGTCGTCGGCCAGCGGTTCCTCCTCGAGGTGATCGGCATCGGCGTCGTCACGAACTTCGCCGGGAACGCCGCGTTCTCGCTCTGGGCGCCGTACGCGGACTACGTCCTCCACGGGAACGCGTTCGTCTACGGCCTGCTCGGCGCCGGCATCGCCGTCGGCGCGATCGTCGGCGCGCTCGCGGTGGGGAAGCTTCCGTTACGGCCCATCGCCGGCCGCGTCGTGCTGGCCGGGCTCTTCGGCTTCGGCCTCCTCGCGATCCTGCTCGGCCTCACCCGGTCGGTCCCGCTCGCGATCGCGGAGTCGTTCGGGGTCGGCGTCCTGATGTCGGTGATCAACATCCCGCTCTTCTCCGTCCTCCAGGCGCGCGTGCCCGCCCGGATCATGGGCCGCGCGACCTCCGTCCTGCTCGCGCTCATCATGGTCGCCGCACCGTTCGGCGCGTTCTTCGCGGGGGAGCTCGCGTCGGCGACGTCGATCGGCCTCGTCTACGTGGTCGCGGGCGCCGTCGTCCTGGTCGCCGCCGCCGGCGGCACGCTCGGGACGCGGGACGTGCGGGAGCTGACCTACTAGCTCGCGATCTCGCGCAGGCGGCGGACCATCTTCACCGCCGCCCGCACCGCGTTCGCCGCGTTCTCGATCCGCTCCTGCGCCTGGAGCCGGGTCTCCCCCGGCCCCGAGATCCCGAGGCCGAGCGGCTTCCCGTACTCCACCGCGAGGTCGGCGAGCTTCCGCGCCGCCTGGTTCATCACGACGTCGTCGTGGTGCGTCTCGCCCTCGATCACCGCGCCGAGCGCGACGACGGCGTCGACGTCCGCGCGGCCGTAGAGCGCCTTCACCGCGAGCGGAAGGTCGTAGACGCCGGGCGTCCGGACGACCGGCCCGAGCGTCGCGCCGAGGAACTCGACCTCCTCCTTCGCCCGCTCGAGCATCATCAGCGTGATGTCGTAGTTGTATTCGCTCGCCACGATCGCCACCCGCACACCCTTCCCTTCGTTCGTTCGCTTCGGCATCGTTGTACCTCCGTGGATCGTCAATGGGTCGGCCGGACCGGTCCGGCGTCGGCGAAGCCCTGCCGCAGGCCGGTCCCGGCCCGGCGCGCGAGCTCCTGGGGCCGGAACAGCATCCGGTAGGCGTTGAGCGCGTGCTCCTCCGCGCGACGCCGGGCGAGGGTCTCGAGCTCCCGCTCGCTGCCCGCCTCGCCCTCGAAGACGAAGCACTCGACGATCGGCTTCGCCTCGAGGACGCCCGTGTACTGGAGACCGAGCGACGCCTCGTGCGCGCAGACCGAGTCGTAGTCGGCCTTGCCCGGCATCCCGAGGGCGAGGCAGAGGTCGGCCCCGTCGAGGTGGAAGAGCTGCCGGCAGGCGACCGGGAGGTCTTTGATCCCGGGCACGGTCCGCCGGAGGATCTTGAAGCCGGTGCCGCTCGCTTCGAGGGCCCGGACCGCGTAGCGGGCCATGTCGACCCGGGCGAACGTCGTGTCCGCGACGCCGATCTTCCTCACGGGTGGGCCTCCCGCGGGTGGCCCGAGACCTCGAGGATCCGCTCCACGATGCGGCGCGTCGCGAGCTCGTCGTGGGGGATCGGGCCGATCCGGACGACCTTCAGCGGGACGCCGCGACGCGCGCACTCCCGCTCGACCTCCGCCTCGTTCCAGACCTGGTTGTAGCCGAGCGCGATGACGTTCGGGCGCTCCTTGACGACGGTCTCGTAGATGTCGGTCGTCGAGCCGAGGATCGCCCGGTCGACCGGCTTCAGCGCCTCGACCATCTCGCGGCGGATGTGCTCGGGCACGTACGGCTCGTGCTTCAAGCGGCGCGCCGTCTGGTCGCGGGCGACGACGACGACGAGCTCGTCGCCGAGCTTCCGCGCCTCCGTGAGGAAGTAGACGTGTCCCGGATGCAGGAGGTCGAAGACCCCCGTGGCCATCACGCGGACGACCATGTCCGCCACGCGTCGACGATGGTTCGGCCCTCGAGGAACGGGAAACCGTGGGTCTCGGCGTATCGGCGCGCGGCGTCCGGCGATCGGGCACCGCCGGAGTCGCCCAGCATCTCGCAGACGGTCACGGACTCGCTCAATCCGGCCATCCGGGCGAGCGAGATGACGAGTTCCGTATGGCCCTTTCGCTCGGCGAGGAGCGTCGGCGCCGAGTAGAGGAGGTAGACGTGGCCGGGCGAGATGAACGACGCGCGGAACCGCTCCCCGAGTTCGGCGTCGGTGAGCTTCCCCGCGTCGCGCGCGATCTCGCCGACGGTGCGGATCGTGAGGGCCCGGTCGTTGTCGGGGACGCCGGTGAAGTTCTCCCGGTGGTTGATCGTGATGCCGAAGGCGCTGCGCTTGTCGTACCGGGGACGTTCCGTGAGCCGCGGGAGGTCCGGGTGCTCCGCACCGGCGAGCCGGAGGAGCTCCGCGAAGTACGGGAGGTCGAGCCGCGCCCGAAGCTCCTCGGAGATCGCGGTGCAGAAGAGACCGCCCGCGTCCTTCCGCGCGAGCCGGATCATCTCGGGCGTCGCCTTCTCCGAGAGGAAAACGAGGTCGGTCTCCGCCTCCCGGTCGGCGGCGTCGAAGATCAGGACCGGCTCGCCTTCGGCGAGGGCGCGGGCGGCCGGACGGATCGCCTCGGGGATCGAGCGGACGAGCGGGGCGGCCATCATCGAAACGACCACCCGGACGCGGCTAATAATGTGGTTGTAACTACTCAAAAATGGGTTGATGGCCGACGGGGAAGGAGAGCGCGAAGCGCGGTCAGCGTTCGGATCGCGACCCGGAACGACCGGCCGGAGCCGGCGTTCTTAGGAGGTGATCCATCTGCAGGTTCCCCTACAGATACCTTGTTACGACTTAGTCCCCCTTGCTGAACCGAAGTTCGAGCGACCCAAATGAGTCACCCTCACTCCGACCCAACTCGGATGACTTGACGGGCGGTGTGTGCAAAGAGCAGGGGCACATTCACCGCGGGATGTTGACCCGCGATTACTACGGAATCCATT
>JASHVA010000128.1 GCA_030039715.1 Thermoplasmata archaeon
CCGGCGGTGTAGCCCCCGTTCCCGCCCGAAGTGATGTCGTGGAACGCTCCCGTCGTCGCGTCGGCATAGAGGTGGGGCGTCACGTAGCCGACCGGGGCTCCGAGGAGCTGGTTGACCCGGGCGAACAACGCCGCCCAGAGCGGGGCGACGGCGCTCGTGCCGCCGAGGACCGTGGCACTCCCGTCGACGACCACCCGGTAGCCGGTGAGGGGGTCGGCATCGCCCGTCACGTCGGGGACCCCCCGGCCGACGAACCCGTTCGGTGCGGCCGGCACGTCGAAGCCTTCCTGGTAGTTGGGGAGCGCGTAGTCGACGCTCACTCCTCCCCCGGTCGCGCCCTCGCCCTCGGCGAGGTCGTTCCAGACGACCTCTTCCACGATCTCGCCGCCGGACAGTACGAGGTGGGTCCCGCCGCAGGCAACGACCAGAGGGCTCGACGCCGGGTAGTCGACGGCGAGGCCCGTCCCCGGCCCCCCGTCGTCGGCGCCGTCGTCCCCGGCGGCGACGAGGACGGTGACTCCCAGCGACGCGGCATCCTCGAGCACCGCGTCCATCGCGGCGCGGGCCTGGGCGGTCCAGGTCGATTCCGGTCCGCCCCAGCTGATCGAGACGATCGTCGGGCGGTTCGTCGTGTCGTGGACCGCCGCGCCGACGGCGTCCACGAATCCCTGGTCGGTGTTCGGTGCGAAGTACACGGCGAACGCCGCTCCCGGTGCGAGTCCCCCGGCGACCTCGAGGTCGAGCTCGACCTCGGCGTCGGGTCCGTTCGGGTCCCCGGTCGGCGCGTTCGTCGCTCCGTCGACCGAGACGGCGGTGACGGACGGGGTCGGGATCGGAATGCCCTGGAAGAACTGCTCGAGGTCGGCGCTTCGGTACCCGCCGCCGAGCTCGATGAGTCCGATGCACTCCCCCGAGCCGTCGGCACCGGCGGGGAAATCGTAGGCGACGGCGATCTGGTTCGTCGAGTAGGCGACGCCGGTCGCCGCCGCCGGGAGCGGGCGAACGTGCGACTTCGCCTGGCGGCGGTTGTCGAGCCCCAGGACGGCGACGAGGACGTCGGCGATCGCCGCCGGCACCCGCACCGGTCCCGACCGGCCCCGCACGGCGCCGGTCGGCGTATCGAACCGCTCCAGCGCGACGCCGAAGGCGTCGGCGAGCCGACCGACGGTACCGCGGACGTGCACGGTCCGCCGCTCCGGCCGGTCGGCCACGACCGTCAGGCCGTGCGCCGTCGCGAACGCGCGGACGCGCGCCGCATCGGCGGGGTCGTACCCAAAACGATCGGCGAACCCATCGCGGAGCGGCGCCGAAACTCCGGGCGGCGCGGGGGTCGGTCGAGGGCCCCGACGCCGAAGCACCAGCGTGATCTCCGCCACTTCGGTCGGGTCGCTGGGGCCGAGACGTCGTGCGCCGGCGGGAGGTGGGCGGGCGCTACCGGCGAGCTCGACCGTCCCGTCGCTCGTCGCCATGGAGGTCTCGCCGTCCGACACCGTCCCGGTAGGAAAAGGAGCCGGTATCCCGCGCGCAGCTTCCGCCGGCCCTTGCTACTCGAGCGCCCGCGCGAGCGCGAAGTACGACTCGGGTTCGAGCTCCTCCGGGCGTCGGCGGGCCCAGTCGTCGGGCCAGCCGGCACGCCGGGCGAGCCGCTCGGCCCGCTCGCGGTCTCCCGCGAGCCGGGGCAACAGGTTCCCGAGCTGCTTCCGGCGGGAGGAGAAGAGCGTCCGGACGGCCCGCTCGAAGCGATCGGGCGACGGAACGGGGAGCGGGCCGGGCCGGGCGGTATGCACCGCGAGCCGGCTATCGACTTCGGGCTCGGGCGAGAACGCCTCGGGCCCGACGCGGCGGAACAGCTCGACCTCTCCGTAGAACCGGGCGATGAGCGCGAGCCGGCCGTACTGGCGGGAACCCGCCGGCGCCGCCAAGCGTTCGGCTACCTCCCGCTGCACCAGAAACACCACCCGCGGCGTCCGTCGCTCGAAGAGGCGAAGGAGGATCGGCGTCGCGACGGAATACGGGAGATTGCCCACGACGACGTCGACCGCCGGGAGAGGGTCGTTCTGCGCGTCCGCTTCGAGGACCGTCACACGCGGTCCGAACGCCGTCCGGAGGAACCCGGCGAGACGAGGGTCTCGCTCGACGACCGTGAGCGGCGCCACGCCGCGTCGCAGGAGCGCCTCGGTCAGGAGCCCGAGGCCCCCGCCGATCTCCATCACCGATCGCCCCGGAGCGGGCTCGACCAACGACGCCTCGGCATCGGCGACGAACGGGTCCGTGAGGAACGACTGTCCCCACGCCTTGGACGGACGCACTCCGAGCGCCGCGAGCGCACGCCGTACCTCCTCCGGTCGTCGAGGTACCACGGGTTCCGGGCGTTCCGATCCGGAAGAGGCCCTCGGGAGCTCGTTCGCCCGCGCTCGCCGTCGACCGGACACGAGGGCCCGCGAGCGGTGAGTCGAGCGATAAAGCCATCCGACACGTAATGACGGCCCGGCTTTTGGACCGCCGATGGCCACGCGGGGCGGTCCGGGGGCGCATCCGCCGAGCCCGGGCGAGGTCGCCCGGATCGACTCGTACTGGCGGGCCGCGAACTACCTGTCGGTCGGACAGATCTACCTGCTCGACAACCCGCTCCTTCGCGTGCCGCTGGCGCCGGAACACATCAAGCCCCGCCTGCTCGGACACTGGGGCACGTCGCCCGGCCTCAACTTCGTCTACGTCCACATGAACCGGGCGATCCGGAACTGGGGCCTGAACGCGATCTACGTTTTCGGGCCCGGCCACGGCGGACCGGCCGCGGTCGCGAACGCGTACCTCGAAGGGACCTACTCAGAGGTCTATCCCGAGGTCTCTGCCGACGAGAACGGGCTCCGGCGCCTCTTCCGCCAGTTCTCCTTCCCGGGCGGGATCCCGTCCCATATCGCTCCGGAAACGCCGGGCTCGATCCACGAGGGCGGCGAGCTCGGCTACGCGCTCTCCCACGCCTACGGCGCGGTGTTCGACAACCCCGACCTCTTCGTCTGCTGCGTCGTGGGCGACGGCGAGGCGGAAACGGGTCCGCTCGCGACGTCCTGGCACTCCAACAAGTTCCTCGACCCGGCGACCGACGGGGCGGTGCTGCCGATCCTCCACCTGAACGGATACAAGATCGCGAATCCGACCGTCCCCGCCCGGATCGGCGACGAGGAGCTGACGTCGCTCCTCGAGGGATGCGGGTACGCCGTGCACTGGGTCTCGGGGGACGATCCGGCCGAGATGCACCGGATCATGGCGACGACGCTCGACGCGGTCGTCGCCGACATCGTCGAGATCCAGCG
>JASHVA010000129.1 GCA_030039715.1 Thermoplasmata archaeon
GGCGGAGAGCGCCTTGTAGTGCGTGATGTCGATGCGCGCCAGCTCGGGCCCCTTGTACGCCCCCGCCTGCCAGACGTGCGGTCCGAGCACTTCGCGCAGCGCGCCGTTGAGGAGGTGGGTGGCGGTGTGGTGCTGCATCAGCTGCACGCGCCGGGGCCCGTCGATCCGGCCGTGGACCCGCTCGCCGACCCGGAGCGCCGCGGCGCGCTCGAGGCGATGGAGGATCCACGGACCCCGTCGCTCGACGTCCACGACCGCGACGTCGCCGAGGACCCCGAGGTCGTGGACCTGACCGCCGCCGGTCGGGTAGAAGTAGGTCCGGTCGAGCACGACGAACGGGCCTTCGGTCCACACGACGTGCGCCTCGAAGGCGAGGGTGTAGGGGTCGAGATAGTACAACGCGTCGGTGGCGGGCGTGCCGTCCGGGACCTCGGGAAGACCGGCCGTCGGCTCAACGTAATCGTTCGCGGGCCGTTCGCCCTCGTGCCGGGCGGCGACCCGGGCGTAGAAATCCTCCGGGATGGCCGGGGGATCCGCGAGCTCCTCGACCGCGAGGTCCGGCGGGATCCCGAGCGAGTCGTACCACTCGAGGAGTTGCTCCGGGCCGACGCGGCCGCCCGACGCCCGAGCGCGCTCGTCGTAGCGCCGGATCATCCCCCGCGCCCGGTCGATCGACTCGGCGAACCGCTCGGCCTCCGCCGTGACGACCCGGTGGAGATCGTCGCGGTGCTGGCCGACCTCCGGGAACGCGTGCGCGATCTCGCGGGCCGACGCGTCGAGGATCGCGAGGAGGTCCGGGGCTTCCGGAGTCCGCTCCAGGATGCGGATCGAACGCCGAAGCAGGAGCCGCGCGAAGTACCCTTCCTTGCTGTTCGACGGCACCACCCCGTCGGTGAGGAGGAAATTGATCGCCCGGGCGTGATCGATCAGGATCGCCGCCTCGCGCGGCGGGAACGTGCGGCGGACCTCGTCGTACTCCCGGCCGAAGACGGCCTCGTACGCGGTCTTCGTCCCCTGGCTCATCCAGGTGAAGCGCTCGAGCCCGTAGCCCGTGTCGACGACGGTGAGCGGCATCGGCTTCAGCCGTTCGCCGTCGCGGAGGTACTCCATGAAGACGAGCGTCGCGACCTCGAGGCCGAGGAGCCCGACGCTGAGCGACGGCCCGAGGTTCCCGCCCCCCTCCCACACCTCCTCCTTGTAGGTGATCGCGGTCGGATCCGCTCCGAGCTCCTCCGTGAGGAGCTCGTGGCAGAGCTCGGTCGTATGGTCCTTGAAGTAGACCTCGTGGTCCGGCCGGTTGAACGCGTGGTGCGCCATCATCTCGAAGAGGGTGAAGTGGCGGCCGCTTCGACCGACCTCCTCGAGGTCGATGAACCGGAGCACGGGCTGGCTGATGGTGAGCGGGTTCGCCGGCGGCGGGATCGCCCCGCTCGTGACCCACGGCTGGAAGTCGTAGATCGACGCCTGCGTGAAGAAGACATCGTTCCGCCAACGCGCGACCGTCGGATAGCGACGGATCCGCGTGTGCCCCCGCTCTTCGAAGAAATGGAGGTACGTCTCGCGCATCTCGCCGAGCGCGTACGGACGGGCGAAGCCCGGGTGACCGAGGAACCCGTAGTCCCGGCACGGAGCCTCCTGGCACCGGTCGTGGTCGCCGAGCGTCCAGAACGCCTCCCCGCAGACGACGCAGGTCCGGCGATGGAAGCCGGCGCGGTGGAAGAACGGGAGGTCGTACTCCGAGGAATCCATGACGGCCGTGCGAGGTCGGCCGGCGCTTAAACCGTTCGGGCCGGCGCCCCGGAACGCCGAGGCCGGCGACGGTTCGGCCGTGGGCTCCGTCGCCCGTCCGGTCGGCGGGGTCGGTCGGCGCGACGCGGCGGTTCCCGCCCCGATCGGAGCGCGATGCCGGTCGCGCAGAGGTCGGCGATCGGACACTCTCCGCACTTCGGGCCGATCGGACGGCAGAGGTTCTGTCCGTGTTGCACGAGGAGCGGGTTGAGCGGGATCCAGTACTCGCGCGGCACGACCTCGCGGAGGCGCTGCTCCGTCTCTTCCGGGCTCTTCGTCCGGACGACGCCGAGCCGGTTCGCGATCCGGTGCACGTGCGTGTCGACGGGGATCGCCGGAATGCCGTAGCCGAAGACGAGGACGCAGTTCGCGGTCTTGGGGCCGACCCCGGGGAGGGTCGTCAGCTCCTCGAACGTGCGCGGGACCGTGCCGTCGAACCGACCGAGGAGCTGGCGCGACGCGTCGCGGATGAGCCGCGCCTTGGTGTGGTAAAAACCGGTGTCGTGGATCAGCGGCTCGATCGTCGAGAGGCGCGCGGCCGCGAGGCTCGGAGCGTCCGGATACCGCGCGAAGAGCCGGGCGCTCGCACGGTCGGTGTTCTCGTCGCGCGTGCGCTGGGAGAGGATCGTGCCGATCATCACCTGGAACGGGTTCTCGGCGTGGTCCCGGAGGTACGGCGTCCGCCAGTCGCCGGTACCGTAGAGCTCGGAGAGCCGGTCGAGCACCGCCTCCCAGTCGAACGGGGGGGCGGCGCTCATCGCCGGCCCTCGGGCTCGGTCGGAGGGTCCGGGCCGGGCGGCCGGCCGCCGACGCCGGGGTCCGAGAGGTCCGGTTCGTCGCTTCCCCCGTGGGCCTCGCGGAGCAGCTCGCCGACGAGGTAGTCGCTGCCGACCACGAGCGTGAATCCGTCCGCGCTCGTCGCCGCGCGGGCGAGCCGCACGCCCTCCGCGGCGCTCCGGGCGACGACGACCCGCGGGAAGCGACCGACGGCGAAGGAGCGCAGCTCCGCGACCGGGAGGCCGCGCTCGGAGCGGATCGGCACGAGGACGACCGTGCGCGCGAGGGGGGCGAGCGCGTCGAATATCCGGTCGACGTGCTTCCCGCGGAGGCTGCCGTAGACGACCGCGCTCGCGGCCGGGTCGGCGAGCGGGAACATCTCCCCGAGGCTCTGCGCGACGAGCCGCGCGCTCTCGGGCGTGTGGGCGACGTCGTAGACGAGCTCGGGCCGGCGGCCGACGCGCTCGAGCCGGGCCGGCCAGCGGACGCCGGCGAGCCCCGCGCGGACCCGCCCGTCGTCGATCGCCCGGCCGGTCGCCCCGAGGAATCGAACGACCGCACCGACCGCGAGGGCGGCGTTCCCCGGCTGGAACCGGCCGTGGAGCGGGAGCTCGAGGCGCTCGAACGTCCGGCCCGGGACTCGGACGGAGAACCGCTGACCGTCCGCCGAGAGCTCGCGGCCGTCGACGACGACCTCGCTCCCGAGGTGCCAGAGCGGAACGCCCCGGTCGCGCGCCTCGCTCTCCGCGACGGCGCGCGCCTCGGTGGGGAGCTCCCCGAGGAGGCCGGTCATGCCCCGGTGGAGGATCCCGGCCTTCTCGCGGGCGATCGCGCCCAACGTGTCGCCCAGGATCTCCGTGTGCTCGAGCTCGACCGTGGTCAGCACGCCGACCTTCGCGTTGAGCACGTTCGTCGCGTCGAGCCGACCGCCGACCCCGACCTCGACGACGGCCGCGTCGACGCGCGATCGGGCGAACCAGGCCAGCGCGAGGGCCGTCGTGACCTCGAAGAAGGTCGGCGCGTGCGGGATGGTCCCGGCCTCCTCGAGCTCGCGCGCGATCCGGTCGATGCGGGCGATCCCCGCGACGACGTCGCCCGGCCCGATCCGCCGACCGTCGATCTGCATCCGCTCCCGGTAGCTCACGAGATGGGGCGACGTGTAGAGCGCGGTCCGGAGGCCGTGGGCCGTGAGGATCGATTGCGCCATCGCGGCGACCGAGCCCTTGCCCTTGCTGCCCGTGACGTGGATCGCCGGGAACCTCTTTTCGGGGTGGTCGAGCGCGACGAGGAGTCCCCGGATCACCTCGAGCCCCGGCCGGAGCCCGAACCGGCGGCGCCGGAACAGTCCGTCGAGCGTGGCGCGGTAGTCGTCGGGACCCACGGCCGTTCGGGCCGGGGAGGTGGGCCGGGCCATAAGCGTTCGGCGCCGGGCGCGGCCGCCCTCAGTAGGTCGAGCGCTCGCGATACCGGCCGAAGACATCCTGGAGGGCGCGGACGATCTCCCCCAGGGTCGCCCGCGCACGGAGCGCGCCGAGCACCGCCGGCATCGTGTTACCGTCCTCGGTGGAGGCGACACGCCGGAGCGCTTCGAGCGCGCGGGCGTGCCGCGCGACGTTGCGCCGGGCCCGCAGGGTCTTCAACCGGGCCGACTGGTGGCGTCGGGCCTTCTCGGAGATCTTGAGGCGGGGGACCTTCAACGGCGCGTCGACGGTGTAGGCGTTGACGCCGACGACCTTCGCCTCCCCCGCCTCGACCGCGCGCTGGTACCGGAACGATGCCTCCTGGATCTCCCGCTGGAAGAAGCCGCGCTCGATCGCCGGCACGACCCCTCCGATCGCGTCGATCCGCTCGAAGTACTTCCGGGCCTCCTCCTCCATCGTGTCGGTGAGCCACTCGACGTAGTAGCTGCCGCCGAACGGGTCGACCGACTCCGCGACGCCCGATTCCGCCGCGAGGATCTGCTGCGTGCGGAGAGCGATCCGAACGGCGTCCTCGCTCGGGAGCTGGAGCGCCTCGTCGTAGGAGTTCGTGTGGAGGGACTGCGTGCCGCCGAGCACGCCGGCGAGCGCCTGGACCGTCGTCCGGACGATGTTGAGCTCGGGCTGCTGGGCCGTGCAGGAGCAACCGGCCGTCTGGGTGTGGAACCGGAGCCAGAGGGAGCGCTCCTTCTTGGCGCCGAACTCCTCGCGCATCACGCGGGCCCAAAGCCGGCGCGCCGCGCGGAACTTCGCGATCTCCTCGAAGAAATCGTTGTGCGAGTTGAAGAAGAACGAGAGGCGGGGAGCGAACTCGTCGACGTCGAGCCCCCGGCGGATCGCCTCCCCGACGTACGCGCGGCCGTCGGCGAGCGTGAAGGCGAGCTCCTGCACCGCCGTCGATCCGGCCTCGCGGATGTGGTAGCCCGAGATCGAAACCGGGTTCCAGCGCGGCGTGTGGCGGGTCGCGTACTCGATCGTGTCGGTGACGAGGCGGAGCGCGGGCCGCGGCGGGTAGAGGAACTCCTTCTGCGCGATGTACTC
>JASHVA010000130.1 GCA_030039715.1 Thermoplasmata archaeon
GGCCCGGCGAGGAGGGCCGCCGCGCGCCAGAAGACCGTGAGGCGTTCGTCCTCGTCCTTCTTCGCCCACGCGACGCGCGCCGCGAGGACGTCGTCGATCGCGCGGCGGAGCTCGCCCTCGCCGGCGAGCGACGCCCGGGCGAGCACGACGTCGTGGTCGTCCGGCGCCCGGACGTCGACGACATCGGCGGTGCGGAGCTCCCGGCCGCCGATCACGAGCGGGATCTCGACCGGCCCCTTGCGCAGCGCCGCGAGCGCGTCCAGGAGCTCCTCGCGCTCCGCGGTCCCGGGCGCGTAGCTGCGGATCGTGTTGACGTCGTTGACCGGTCGCTCGGGGGTCCAGGGCATGCCTCCCCCACGTCCCTCTCGGGCGTAGCGCTTTCGTGAACTGCCGTTGATGCGGGGTTAATCCGAGGACGCCCGGCTGACGACGCGGAGATGTCCGCCGGTGCTCCCTACCGGGTGGAGCGCCACCCGGTCTTCGACGTCGCCGGGCCGCAGGAGCTCGGTGGGTTCACGTTCGACGACCGTCCCCTCGTCGGCCGCCGCGCGGAGGCGCTCTCCTCGGCCCTGCTCGGGAACGGCGTCGTGGTCCTGGGGCGCCACCGGCGCGACGGCGCGCCGCAGGGGATCTTCTGCGCCGACGGCCAGTGCGCCCAGTGCCAGGTCGTCGTCGACGGCGTGGCCGTCAAGGCGTGCCTGACGCCGCTGAGGCCGGGGATGGCGGTGCGCTCGCTCTCCTCCGACCCGGAGCTCCCGCCGGACGACGCGGCGCTCCCTCCCCCCGGCCCGACCCCCGAGCTCGTCACCGACGTGCTCGTCGTCGGCGGAGGTCCCGCCGGGCTCACCGCCGCCGTGGAGCTCGCCGACCACGGGGTCGACGTGACGCTCTGCGACGACAAGGCGACCCTGGGGGGGAAGCTCTCGCTCCAGACGCACAACTTCTTCGGCTCGGTCGGCGACTGCTACGCCGGCACGCGCGGTTGCGAGATCGGGCTCCGCCTGGAGCGGGAGGTGCGGGGCCGCCCGGCGGTCCGCGTCTGGACCCGCTCGCCCGCGGTCGGCGTCTTCGACGGGGGCTCGGTCGGCGTCGTGCACGACGGGCGGTTCACCCGGGTGAGGCCGAGGGCCCTCCTCGTCGCCACGGGGGCGCGCGAGAAGGCGCTCGCGTTCCCCGGCTCCGAGCTCCCCGGGGTCTACGGGGCCGGGGCGTTCCAGACGCTCGTGAACCGCGACCGGGTCAAGCCGTCCCGCCGGCTCCTGGTCGTCGGGGGCGGGAACGTCGGACTGATCGTCGCCTACCAGGCGCTGCAGGCCGGCATCGACGTCGCCGCGCTGGTCGAGCTCCTCCCCGAGTGCGGAGGCTACAAGGTCCACCGCGACAAGATCCTGCGCCTCGGGGTCCCCGTCCTCACCTCGCACACGGTCGTCCGGGCCGTGGGGACGGAGCGGGTCGAGCGGGTCGTCGTCGCCCGGGTCGATGCCGGCGGTCGGCCGATCGCCGGCTCGGAGCGCGCGTTCGACGTCGACACGGTCCTGCTCGCGGTCGGGCTCTCGCCGGTCGACGATCTGTACGCGGAGGCCCGCCGGACCGGGCTGCGCGCCTACTCGGCCGGGGACGCCCACACGATCGCGGAGGCGTCGGTCGCGATGTTCTCCGGGAGGATCGTGGCGCGGGAGATCCTGCGCGACCTCGGCCAGGAGGTCGAGGTCCCCTCTACGTGGGTCGCCCGACGCGAGGAGATGAGCCGCCGCCCCGGCCCGGCGCTCGAGCCGTACCCGGTGCCGGCGCCGGTCGGCGTCTACCCGATCCTGCGCTGCGAGCAGGAGATCCCCTGCGACCCGTGCACCGAGGTCTGTCCCCGGAAGAGCCTCGTCATCCCGGAGGGGACGATCGTCGGCCGCCCCAGGCTCGTCGGGGAGTGCGTCGGCTGCCTCCGGTGCCTCGCGGTCTGTCCCGGCCTCGCGATCACCCTGGTCGACCACCGGGGCGACCGCGCCGGCCTCCGCGCGAAGGTGACCGTCCCGTGGGAGATGCCCGAGGAGTGGCTCCGCGCCGGCGAGCGGGTCCTGACGACGGGGCGGGAGGGGGAGCCGGTCGGCGAGGGGACGGTCGTCCGGGTCCTCCGCGGGAAGGCGCTGAACCGGCGCCAGCTGGTCGTGCTCGACGTGCCGGCGCCGCTCGCCGACCTCGTCGCCGGGATCCGGTACCGCGAGCCGGACGCCGGGGCCCTCCCCGGGGCGCTTCCCCCCGTGCTCGAGCGGGACGTCATCGTCTGCCGGTGCGAGCGGGTGAGCCGCGCCGAGGTCCGCGCGTTCCTCACCGCGACCGGCACCCACGACCTGAACGCGGTGAAGGCGGCGCTGCGCTGCGGGATGGGGCCGTGCGGGGGCCGCACGTGCACCGAAGAGATCCTGCGGCTCTTCCGCGACCTCGGGGTCGACCCGAGGACGGTCACCCCGCCGGTCCGTCGGCCGTTCACGCAGGAGGTCCCGGTCTGCGCGTTCCTGGGGGCGGGTGACCGCGGCACCGGAGCCTGACGCGATCGTCGTGGGCGCGGGGTCGGTCGGGAACCCGACCGCCTACTTCCTCGCCCGCGAGGGGCTCCGCGTCCTCGTGCTCGACGCGCTCCCCTCCGCCGGCCAGGGCCAGAACAAGGCGGCGATCGGCGGGGTCCGCGCGACCCACTCCGAGCCGGCCAAGATCCAGCTCTGCCAGCGGAGCCTCGAGGTCTTCTCCGGCTGGAAGGCGTCGACCGGCATCGACATCGGCTGGAAGCCGGGCGGCTACTGCTTCCCGGCCTGGGACGAGACGGTCGAGGCGACCTTGCGCGGGCTGCTCCCGGTGCAGAAGCGGTACCGGCTCGACATCGACTGGCGCGACGCCGACGAGATCCGCCGGCTCGTCCCCGGGATCTCCCCGGAGGAGCTCCGGGGCGGCACGTTCTCCCCGGCGGACGGGCAGGCGAACCCCCTGCGGGCGGCGCAGGCGTTCGAGAGCGAGGCGCGACGGCTCGGGGCGACGTACCGGTTCGGCGAGGCGGCCCGCGCCCTCCTCCTCGAGGGGAGCGCCGTCGCCGGGGTGCGCACCGACCGCGGCGACTACCGGGCCCCGGCCGTGGTCGTCGCCGCCGGCGTGGGCGCGAGCGAGCTCTGCCGGCCGGCGGCGCTCGACGTGCCGATCCTGCCGGAGAGCCACGAGGCGGGGATCTCCGCGCCGGTCGCCCCGTTCCTCGGGCCGCTCGTCGTCGACCTCCGACCGGGCCCGGAGGGGAGGACGACGAACTTCTACTTCGGCCAGGACGCCGACGACCAGGTGATCTTCTGCTACACGCCCCGGCCGGCGATCCCCGGGGAGAACCGCACGTCGACCGACGAGTTCATGCCGACCGCGGCGGCCCGCCTCGTGAGGATCCTCCCGCGGCTGAAGAACCTCACCGTCCGCCGGCTCTGGCGGGGTCTCTACCCGATGACCCCGGACGGCAGCCCGTTGGTCGGCCGGGCCCCGAACGTCTCGGGCCTCTATCTCGGGGTCGGGATGTGCGGCCAGGGGTTCATGCTCGGGCCCGGGGTCGGAGCGAACCTCGCCTCGCTGGTCGCGAAAGGACGGCCGCTCCTCGCGCCGGAGGTCTTCGACCTCCTCAGCCCGGCCCGCGACCTCTACGGCGGCCGGCGCGAGACGCTTCGCTAGCGCGCGCCGGCCACGGCCCGGGGCCGGCCGTCGACCGCTAGCCGAGCTGCAGCCCCTCGACGCGCGACGCGCCCCCCGGAGCGAGGAACCTCCCGGGGGAGAACTCCCGGGCCTCGGGGTCGACCGGCTCGCCGAGGACCGCCTGCGCGGCGCGTCGGCTCGCCGACGGGGCGAGCATG
>JASHVA010000131.1 GCA_030039715.1 Thermoplasmata archaeon
TACCGGTAGTCCGGGTCCGGCGGGTCCGCCACCTTCTGGAGCGAGATGTTGGGTCCCTGGTTCGCCGGGTCGTGGAGGACGACCCAATCTTCGGACGGCGGTTCCCGCGCGACGTAGCCGAGCGCGGCCGTCCAGAACTCGAACATCCGAGCGAACTCCTTGCACTCCACGACGATCGAGCCGACCCAGAGCTTGCGCGAATCCGCCATCGGCGCTCGAAGCCCCGGCCCGCATATGAGCGGCTCCGTGGCGTCCGAACCTACGTGAAGAGGTCCTCGAGCGGATTGTTCATCTCGCGCACTTCGCGCACGCGGACCCCGTGGGCGTCGAGGTCGCGGAGGAGTCCCGGGACCTCTTCCGGACCCGAGAGCTCCCGCACGAAGTAGTCGCCCTGCCGGGCGTAGTTCGCGAGCGCGTCGGGAAGCTCCGGATTGAGCACCCGGATCCCGATCACGAACCGCGTCCCGCGCAGGTTCTCCATGCGCTCGAACAGCGAGAGCCGGCCCGCGCGGATCGCGATCACATACCGTCCGATCTCGCGCGCCTCGAAGAGATTGTGCGAAGAGTAGAGCACGATCTTGTCCTGGCTGAGCTGGAGGATCAGCTCCCGGATCTCCCGGGCGAGCTTCGGGTCGAGGTTCGCGGTCGGCTCGTCGAGGAGGTAGATCTCCCGCTCCTTGAGGAACACGCGGGCGATCGATACCCGTTTGCGCTGGCCGGCGCTGAGCTGCGGGAGGTACCGGTCGGCGAACTCCTCGAGGTCGAGGAGGTGCAGCACGCGGTCGACGTCGAGCGGTTCGGCCCGCTCCACGCCCGCGTAGAGGTCGAGCGCCTCCCGCACCGTGAGCCCGTCGGGGATGCCGTCCATGTGCGAGAGGTAGTGCAGGTGGTCCCTCGACTTCTGGCGGTCGACCGCCTCGCCGCCCACCAGCACCTCGCCGGCGTACGGCCGAAGGATCCCGGCGAGCGTGCGGAAGAGCGTCGTCTTCCCCGCCCCGTTCGGTCCGAGCACCACATAGACCGCGGGCTGGTCGATCTCGAACGAGATGTCCTCGAGGACCCTCTTTCCGAGGTACCCCGAGCTCACGCCGCGGCAGGAGATCCCGAATCCGCCCGTCGAGTGCCCCGGGGCGGGGGTCGACGGGAGCGCCGCGCTCGTCACGGTACGGGTCACCTCACGCCGGGGAGAGGAGACGCTCTCGCGGCATCAGTCGGCTTTCGAGGGCGAGGAGGACCAGCGCCCCCGCGACGATCGTGACCACGCCGGCGGCCGCGACGTAGTAGCCGTACACTGGTCCGGCGGCCTCCGCGAGAATGAGCGTCAAACCGCCGGGCGCAACCCCCAGGATCGGGAGCAGGCCGAGCGGACTGTTCATTCCCTGTCGCGGGCTCGACAGCGAGGTCCAGTACATGCCGGCCGAAGTGAGCAGGGCGGCCGACCCGAAGCTCATCGGCAGCGAGTAGGCCAACACCGCGACGACGAACCCGAGCGGAAGCCCGTAGCCGACGACGAGATGGACGACGACGATCCCCGTGATCGTCACGGCGTCCACCACCGAGACCATCGCGATGGCCGCGGCGAGCACGTTCATGAAGATCCGGTGGGCGGGCACCCCGTAGGCGATTAGGTACTCGAAGACCCCCTTGGTGCGGTCGTTGGTGAACACGAGCATCGGACCGACCGCCCCGATCGTTCCGAGCAGCGGGATCAGGAGCGGCACCGTGGTGGTGAACGTCGTCCCCGAAGCCAGGCTGAGGAGCGAACCCCAGAACAGGCTCACGGCGGTGGCGATGACCAGGTTCACCTTGCCCACCGAGAACGACCTCCGAACCGTGCTGCCCATCAGCGACGGAAGCGCGGAGGTCCGGGAAGGGGTCGCCATCCGGCCGAGTCGTAGCCGGCTCCTCCGATAAGCGGTGCGGGGACCGCGGACCCGGGACGCTTCCGACCGGACGCACGTTCCGGGGCGCCCGGGCTCCGCCGGTCGTCCGCCTTCGAGGACTGGATCTACAAATCGGCGGTGCTCGCGTCTCTCTCCACCCGGCCCGAGAGTCGCCGGAAGGCGCGTCCCGGTCCACCGCGAAGGAATTTATGCCCGGTGAAGGCGTTACCCGCCTTCCCTCATGCCGCCTCGGCGCCCGCCACCGGACCAGGAAGGACGCGGGACGGCGACGGGATGTCTCGGGGCTGCCGCGCTCATCATCCTTTTACTCCTGTCGGCGGCCGGCGGACTCCCGAACGGGGTGACCGCCGTCGCTCCCCATTCCTCGCACGCGAGCGGACCGACCCAGAGCGCGGCCGACCCAACGACCAAGGTCGGGCTGAGGGTCGCGTCGGCCTTCCGCCCAGGGCGGCTCGGTCCTCGACCTCGCGGCATGCCCTTGGTCATCGATCCGGCCCCGATGGGTATCTCCGACCTCGGGCTCACCGCCAACGGCACCGACGAGTACACGACGGACTCGTTCGAGGGGACTGCCAACGTCTACGACCTCGTAGTATCCGGCGACTCCGGGCCCAACATGACGTTCCAACTCAACCTCAATCTCGGATTCGAGGACGGCGGCAGCTGGTACCATTACTGGGTTCAGGACGTGGCGGGCGTGAACACCGCGACCGAACGGGTGGTGGACTTCGCCGACCAGATCTGGAACGTATCGGCCAGTTCGAGCGTCGTATACTCCACCACCGTGGTCGGCAATGGCGAGGTCTTCAGTCCCGGATTTTATGACTACGGCGTTTCGACCCCTTCCGGTTACGTGACCTTTCCGGGCACTTTTTCGCTTCGGATCAACTCGACGCTCAGCCTCCTGGATGAGCCCGAGCTTGAGTTCCAGTACGACACCGGGGGCGGTTTCGTCACATTCGACGTTGTGACGTTCGAGTTCGCGGTCCAGTTGGACTATTCGGACAATTTCGTCGTAGACGGCGGCAACAACCTACCGACCAACCTCCTGCCGTACGACGCGGAGTTCGTGCTCGGCGGGCCGGGAAACGGCGAGGCTGTCGCCGACAACCAGTCCGACGTGCTCGTCTCCCTCGCGGAGTGGAACGGGAACAACTACGAGTCGATCCGCAACGCCTACGACTACGGGACGGACACGGCGGAATCCATCACGTACGCCGATGTGACGGCAGAGCGTTCCCCCGAGAACGGGTCGCTCTCCGCGCTCGTCCGGCCCGGCTTAGCGACCCTCGGGCCCCTTTGGTATGCGACCCAGGTCGCCATCGTCGAGGCGGAGGGACCGGGGTCATGCAATGCGGAGCTGGAGGCGGGCACCGGTGCGACCCCGTACCTGGACGGCAACGGTACGATCGCGATCGCCTCTATTTCCCTGAACCTTGCAATCGTCTGTGGGCCCGATGTTGATGCCTTCGGTTCGTACTCCCTCGCCGCCGGCTCGACCACCGTGCTGAACACGAGCTACTGGGAGGACCTCGAATTCATCGAAAAGGGCTTGCCGACCAGCACGGAGTGGGGAATCTCGATCGGTTCGGAGAACATCACCAGCGTGGGGACGCACTTGTACTACGCGCTGCCCGCCGGCAACTACACGTTCTACGTCTCGGGGGGCGGGACCAATCTTCCATCCCCGTCGTTGGATATCGCGTACGACTTCTACCCGGAGCCGACAATCGTGGAGGTGATGTGGCAGCCGGTCGCCGTCACGTCCAACGTCTCCTCGTCCGAGCTCGACGCGCGTCAGAGCGTGGAATTTTCGGTGCCACTCACCGGCCCGGTCGGGGGCTTTGGCTACGTTTGGAACGACGTGCCTCCGGGGTGCGGCGGGGTGAACGCCGAGTCGGTGGACTGTGTGCCGATGGGCGGCGGGACATTCAACGTGACCGTGACGGTTTCGAATGGGTACGGATTCTCCGTGGTCAGTGCGGGGCTGACGTTTACGGTATACTTCGATCCCGAGGTCGCTATCTCGGCCGCACCCCACACCTCCGCGGATGCGGGTCAGTCGTTCTCGTTCTCGGCAGTGCCCAGGCTGGGTTCCGGCGGTTACCGTTTCACCTGGAGCGG
>JASHVA010000132.1 GCA_030039715.1 Thermoplasmata archaeon
CCGAGGGCGACGATGCGGCGGTTGTCGGCGTGCCGCTCGTTGTACCCGATGTGCAGGCTCGTGAGGCGGTCGGAGAGCGGGTCGTTGATGTTGTCGAGGTCCGAGAGGTTCGACGTGCAGACGGCGACGAAGAGGCCCGGGAACGTCTCCCGGGATTTCGACGGGGTGACGGTTCCCTCCTGGAGCGCCTGGAGCAGCACGTTCTGGGTGCCGAGCGGCAGCTTCCCGATCTCGTCGACGAGGAGGAAGCCGCGGTTCGCCTGCAGGAGCTTCCCGGGCTCGAAGACGAGCGGGCTCATCGGGTCGCCGACCTCCTCGAGCTTCCGGAGGTTGATGTTCCCCGTCAGGTGGTCGGGGAAGACCTCGGAGCTGCCCTGCAGCCGGGCGTAGCCGTACCCCTCGCGGAGGAGCTGGTAGGTCGCGGGGACCTTCGACGGGTCGACCGAGGCGGGGTCGAAGCGGGTCGCGTCGTTGCCGGGCGCGAAGCGCCGCTCGCAGATCGGGCACGGCGGGAACTGAGCCGCGACCGCCGGGTCGGCGACGCTGAGCGGGTGGTCGAGGACGGGGCAGCCGTCGATCGCCCAGACGCCCTTCGGGAAGAGGCTCCAGAGGTCCTTCGCGAGGCTGGTCTTCCCCGCGCCCGACGGTCCGAAGAAGAGGACGTGCGCGCCCGACACGAGGGCGGCGATCAGGTCCTCGTACGTCGCTTCGGGGAGCACCGTCCGCGGAAAGAGCGCGCGGACCGCTTCGGGTCGGCTGAGCCCCTGCTGCCGGAAGGCGTCGAGCGCCCGCAGGATCTCGGTGCGGAAACGCTCCCCGGGACTCGCGACGTGCACCCGGGCGGCTTTCAACTCGGCGGCCGTCGCGTGAGTCCCCGGTGCGGGAGCGGGTCGAGACGGAGCCGCCACGGCGCGCGCAATTGGGTGTCGGATATGTAGTTTCCGCGGGCGCGGCCACGGCGGTGGCGGAGGCCGTCTCACCCCGACCGCGCGAAGCAGATAGGTTAAGTAGGGTACCCCGCTCCGCGGCCCCGCGAGCGATGGCCGACAAGGAGAGTCCGGCGAAGAAGCCGGCGCTGGCCCGTACCGTCAAGGACAAGTGGCGGTCGAAGCACTGGTTCAAGGTCCGCGCCCCGGGGCTCTTCCAGCACGTCGAGCTCGGGGAGACGGTCGCGACCGAGCCCGAGCAGGTGATCGGCCGCACGCTCGAGACGACGCTGCCCGAGCTCTCGGGGAGCGCGGACTCCGGGAAGGCCCACATCAAGCTGCGGTTCCGCATCGAGCGGCTCGGCGGCGACGGCGTCGCCGAGGCGCGCTTCATCGGCCACGACCTCACCTCCGACTACGTGCGGCGGCTCGCGCGACGCAAGCGCTCGAAGATCGACCTCGCGCTGACCGTCACGACGAAGGACGGGGTCCAGGTCGTGCTGAAGCCGGTGGCGGTCGGGGAGCAGCGGCTCCAGACGCGCCTCCGGGCGGAGTTGCGCCACCAGATGGTCACGATCCTGACCGAGGAGGCCGCCAAGCGCTCCAGCGCGGAGTTCGTCCGCGAGATGCTCCAGGGCGACCTCTCGAAGGTCCTCGCGCACGGCGTGAAGACCCTCTATCCTCTGAAGAAGATCGAGATCCGTCGCTCGGAGGTCCTCGGCACGGTCGCCGACGAGCTGCCGATCTCCGAGCCGACCGCGCTCCCCGAATCCCCGGCGGCCCCCGAGGCGGCCGCCCCGGTCGCCGACGGCGGCGACGCGACCGCGGCGTAGGAGCGCTCGGCGCCGTGGCGCGTCGGATTCCTGTCGGAGTGGCTCAGCCCGGTAGAGCACGGGACTCATAGCGGGACGCGCCGCGCGTCCCGGGAGAGATCCTGGGGTCGGGGGTTCAAATCCCCCCTCCGACACTTTGGATGGGAACCCCCGGAGGGCCGAATCCGGGGTCGGCGCGGCGTAGCGTGAGCGGACGTCTCCCGCGAGAGGGCGCGATCGCTGCGCCCGATCTCTGCACCGATCTTGGCAGCGTCGCACCCGAACCGAACAATCGGCCCTCGGTCCTGCGTCCGCCCGGACGTCGATCTCGCCGGTTCTCAGATAGCCCAGCCCGCAACGCCCGCCGGCCCGTTCCACCCGTCGATGAGCTGGGCCCGCGGGAGAACGTGGGCCAGGAGCGACCCGCCGCTCCGGGCGGGATCAGGCCCCTGGTGGTTCCCGGCGACATACCTTCGGGCCATCACCGCGAATGGGCCGGCGCGGGCGGACTCGGGGCTTAGGCCGGGGCTTGGTCCATAAATTTCAACAGTTTCTCGAAACTTCGAAGCAGCGCCCGTATCTCTTCGGGCTCCAGCGAGGAGACGAATCGGGCAACGATCTCCTTGTGTCGCCTCCGGGCCACGACAAACAGCTTCTTGCCAGCAGGAGTCAACTGGACATTCACGACCCTTCGGTCCGAAGAATCTCTCACCCTCTGGACCAGACCCTTCCCTTCCATCACGTCGATGATCGCGGTGACCGCGGCCTTCGTTACGTCGTTTTCGTCGCTCAACCGGACCATGGGGGTCGGGCCGGAGTCCCACAGCTGCTCGAGCACGGCGAACTCGGTCAGTCTCAGGTCCACCTTCCCGAAGGCCCTGACGAAGTACTGGGGCAACCTCCGGCTGGCCAGATTCATGGCCCGAAAGACCACCGCCGGGCTAGGGGTCGGCTCTCCCATCGGCCCGCTGTCTTCGGTGGATGGGCGGCCGGGTCGGCGGGCCGGCGTCTTAACGTCGTTCGATCCACCGTTCGTACAACGCCCGCAGGCGGTCGGCCCTTAAGGCAATTGCCATATGGTCAATTATTAAGTAGTTCATCACTTTACCATATTGCCATGCGTCTCGACGCCGCCGCGTGGAACGAGGTCGCGGGGCCGGCCACGTTCGAGGTGCTCGAGACGCGGGGCCGCGACGGGACTGATGCTCGATACGACCGTGCGGTGGCCCCGGGTCGCTTCGACCGGCACGGCCCTCTCGCGTCCGTCCGACCGGTCGTCGCCGGTGGGTGGGACGGACCGTGAAGGCCATCGTCCAGGATCGATACGGGCACGCGGACTCGCTGCAGTTCACCGACGTAGAGACGCCGGTTCCGGGCGCGACCGGCGTGCTCCTCCGGGTGCGTTCGGCGTCCGTGAACAGCCTCGACTGGCGGATCATGTCGGGCCGACCGTTCATCGGTCGGTTCCTGGGGTTCGGCCTGACTCGGCCCAAGCGAAGAATCCGCGGGGTCGACGTGGCGGGCGAGGTCGTTGCCGTGCGGAAGCCGGACTCGCGGTTCAAAGTGGGCGACGCGGTGTACGGCCTCGGCAGCGGCTCGTTTGCCGAGTACGTGGCGGCGGACGAACGCGAGCTCACGAGCAAGCCGGATGGTCTCTCCTTCGACGACGCGGCCACTCTTGGAATCGCCGCCGTTACGGCCCTCCAGGCGCTACGGGATCGGGGACACGTTCGGCCCGGCCAGTCCGTCGCCATCACCGGGGCGGGTAGCGGCGTCGGAACGTTCGCCGTCCAGCTCGCCAAGTGGATGGGGGCGCGGGTGACCGCGGTCACGCGGTCCGAGAACGCCCCGTTGCTGCGTTCGATCGGGGCCGACGAGGTCGTGGGCTATGACGAAACGGACTTCACCCGAGGACCCAACCGATACGACGTCATCTTGGACATCTCGGGTCTGGCCGGGATCGGGGCGCTCCGGCGGACTCTGAAACTCGGGGGTACCTTGGTGTCTGTCGGCGGCCGGGGCGGCTTCGGTCGGTTCATCCAGGCCGGAGTCCGACGCCGATTGCTTCGTCAGCAGGTCTGGGGTCTCCTCGCGAAGCCGAACGTGGAGGACATGGCGCGGCTGGGCGGTCTCGTGGTCCAAGGCACGCTAAAGCCTGCCGTGGAGCGTGCCTATTCTCTTCCGGAAACCCCGGAAGCGATGGCCCGGGCCGAGCGGCAGCAAGCTCGAGGGAAACTGGTCATCCACGTCTCCTGATCCCCGCCCGTCGGTTACACGGTCCCCGGGTGGCCCGCCATCCCCGTCGAGAGGGTCACGGACCACCGCGGAAGCTCCGGGCCGCGATTCCATCGATCCGGGAGCAGGGATGGCAACCCAGACTCGGGCCCCCCGAGATGTGGACGGGTCGGTGCCCCGTTGGGATCGAGCTCTGCCGAGATGGGGAACGACGGTGCGTCCGATCCCTGTCGGAGTGGCTCAGCCCGGTAGAGCACGGGACTCATAGCGGGACGCGCCGCGCGTCCCGGGAGAGATCCTGGGGTCGGGGGTTCAAATCCCCCCTCCGACATTCCGGATTTGAACCCTCGGGGGGGCGACGGCTCCTCCGGAAGGGTAGGGCGAACAAGGTCTCACCGTTCGAGGATGTACAAAGCTATATGTGAGCCATATGGCATCACATAGCCGATGATCACGACCATCCAGCTGTCCCCTTCCACACGGCAAAAATTGGCCGCCCTCAAGGCGACCCCTCGAGAGACCTACGACGAGTTGCTGAACAAGCTCATCGCTCTGGTTCCGGAAGGGGACGACGAAGGAGCGTACACCGACGCGTTCCGGATCGGGCTCCTCAGTGCCCGACTTGACCTCCGTGCACGGCGAGTGACGGACCACGACCTCGTCAAGAAGCGGTTGGGTCTCTGACGCCTTGGAAGATCCAGTGGACCGATACGGCCATTCGTGATCTCGGGTCCCTGGATCGAGGCGTCGCGCGTCGAATCGTCGAGCGCCTGGAGCGGGCTTCGGCCGACCCCGACCACTATTTCGAAAAGCTGGTGGGCTCGGACGAACGGAAACTTCGAGTGGGCGATTATCGCCTGCTCGCGGCACTCTCGCCTTCCGAGCAGATGGTCACGGTGGAGAGGGTCGACCACCGCCGTCGGGTCTACCAGCGATAGACCTGGGCCGGCCCGTTCTCCACGGGATTTGAACTCCCCGGGGGGTCGAATACCCCCTCCGACACTCTCTACGGCTTCGGCCCGCCCGTTCGTGCCCGAATCTCGCGTACGATCGCGGGGGACCTCCCCGGACAGCCGATATACCACGTTCGTTGTCCGCCCTCACGCGGAAGCCGATGGAAGTTCCCGAGGTCCGCTACGCCCGGAGCGGCCACCTTCGCATCGCCTACGAGGTGTTCGGGGCGGGCCCGGTCGACATCGTCTACGGCCGGACCGCGATCTCACACCTCGAGCTGGTCTGGGACGAACCGTCGGTCGCCGGCTACTTTCGGGAGCTGGCGACGGTCGCCCGCATCATCCTCTGGGATAAGCGCGGCGTCGGTCTCTCCGACCGGGCGGTCGGCACGCCGACCCTGGAGGACCGGATGGACGACGTGCGGGCCGTCATGGACGCCGCGAAGAGTCCACGGGCCGTGATCTTCGGTGCCACCGACACGGCGGCGATGGCGCTCCTGTTCGCCGCCACGTATCCGGATCGTACGCTGGGCCTCATGCTCATCGAGCCCACGGTCCGGGGTTCTTGGGCCCCCGACTTCCCTTTCGCCCCCACGCGCGAAGAGGTCGAAGAGTCGATCCGGCTTTCGGACGAGGACTGGGGAACTCCGTCCTACATCGACCGGATGCTGAGCCTCTACGCTCCGAGCCGGGTCGCGGACCCCGATTTCAAACGATGGTACGGCCGCGTGATTCGGTTCGGTTCGTCGCCGTCGGCCGCCGCGTCGCTGGCCCGGATGAACCTCGAGATCGACGTACGGGCCGCATTGCCGGCCGTCCACGTTCCGACGCTCGTCATGAAATGCCCGGGCGATCGGGCCGTTCGCGAGGAAGGCTCGGACTATGTCGCCGCGCACGTGGCGGGGGCGCAGCTGGTCACGATCCCGGGGCGGGATCACTTCTTCTGGGCGAACCCGGAGGCCCGGGCCGCTTCCGTAGGGGCCCAGAAGAAATTCGTGACGGGCCTTCCGTCCGGGCAGCCCGACGAGGATCGCGTGCTCATATCGGTGGTCTTCACGGACATCGTCGACTCGACCCGGCTCGCCTCGCAGTTGGGCGACCACGGATGGAGAGAACGGCTCGGTCCGTTCTTCGCCGCGTCGCGCGCCGAAGCGACCCGATTTCGCGGACAGATCGTGAAGACGACCGGCGACGGCTTCCTCGCGACGTTCGACGGTCCGTCGCGGGCGGTACGTTTCGCGGAGTCCGTGCGGGACCACGCAAAGCAGCAGGGCCTGATCCTTCGCGCCGGGGTGCACACCGGCGAGTGCCTCGTCGCGGACAACGACATCGTCGGGATCGCCGTCCACCTCGCCTCTCGGATCTGCGACTCCGCGGGCGGTGGCGAGATCCTGACGTCCCGCACCGTTCGGGACCTCGCGGTCGGCTCGGAGCTTCGCTTCGAGGGGCGCGGTTCCCACCAGTTCAAAGGGGTCGAAGGCACCTGGGAGACCTTCCTCGCCTCGTAGCGCCGGGTCCCCTCTCCGAGCCTCCTCACGATCGCCGGTCCGCCGCGCCGAGCGCGAGGAGCCGCGCGAGCCGGTTCGGTTCCCGGGCGACCAGCCCGGGGTCCCGGGAAAGTTCCGCGTGGGCTCGGCGGAACCACGGTCGGGCCTCGCGGGATCGGCCGAGGAGGAGCAGGCACTCCCCGAGCTCCTCGAACACGTACCCGTCCTTGCCCCCCGCGCGTCGCCAGTCCACGGCCAGACGTCGCTGCCTTCGCAGCGCGTCCGTCGCTCTCCCGAGTTGCCGCAGCGCCTTCGCAACGCACCACCGGGCGACCCGGGTCTCGCTCGGAACCCCCTGCCGCCGGCGGTAGTAGAGCGCCCGACGGAACGAGCGCAGCGCCGCGCGGTAGTCGCCCGCATCGTACCAGCTCCAACCAAGGTTGTTGAGCAACGAGGCCCGCCAGCGTCGGGCCGCGGGGTCCCGCGAGCGTTCCGCGAGCTCGAGGGCCCGCACGTTCCACGCGCGTTGGACCCGCCCGGAGCGGACGATCGCGACCATGTGGGCGGCGTCGACGGAGAGACGGTCCTCTCCGTGCCGCCGGGCGCCCCGCCACGCGGCGAGGAACCAGGGGAGCGCTTTCCCCGGCGCTCCGGCGGAGTTGAGGACGCGCCCGCGCTCGAGCGCGTACCGGATCCGGGCGCGCGGGGCGAGGGTCGGAAGCGCCGGCGCGAGGCGGTCGAGCGTGGCGTGCGCGACCCGAAACCGCCGCTGCAGCCCCTGCGCCCGCGCGATCTGGGTCCACGCCTCGGCGCGAAGGTCGGCGTCGGAAGGCCGGCCCAGATCTCGCAGGAGCCGGCGAAACCGGAGCTCGGAGGATCTGGGGTCGTCGAAGTTCCACGCCGCGTCCACCGCCGCGGCGCGGGGCGAGCGTCCCGACCCGCTCGAGACGGTCACGAGCCGCGAAACGGCGGCGCCCGAGAAGAGCCTTTGTCCGCGGACCGCCGCTCGAGCCGCGAGCGGAGGCCCCGCCCCGGAAGTTCTAACTACCCCGTTCGTGCTCCCGGCACCGGCGCGAGGGGGGAGGATGACGCTCCTCAGCGATCCGGCGGCACCGGTCGATTCCGGGCGATGGCTCGTCTACGTCGCCATCGTGATCGCGGTGGTCGTGGTGGCCGGATCGCTCGTGTACCTCGTCGCGACGCGACCCTCGCCGACGACCCCGCCGACGCCCGCGACGATCCGCTCGGACGCCTCCGTTCAGTGCGCCGCCGCCCCGTGCTCGGACTCCATCGGCGTGACGGCGGGCTCGTTGCTCTTTCTGGGGTTCGGCTACAGCGTCGCCCAGAGCACCGTCGCGCCGATCGGCCTCGCCGGCTATCCGTTCCTGGTCGGGAACGAGTTCACCAAGCAGAACTTCGGAAGCCCGTCGGTTCAGGCGGGATTCTACTACTGGACGATCGACGCGACGGCCAACGTCACCGTCTATCTCAATTACTCGACGCCCGCGGTCGCGGACCTCTCGCTGGAAGATTTCACCGGTGTCCAGGTCGCGGGGCTCCCGAGCGAGTTCGTGATGGGGGACGGGAGCGGGACCTCGGTCGGTCCGAGCACGGCGGACTATTGCGACCTCGGCTCCACGTTCGAGGCCGACGAGACGGTCGTGGTCGTGACGATGGCCGGCGCCTATGAGTCGAGTCCCCCCACCCCCGAGAGCTCCCCGTACCTCGGCGCCGTGCTCCCCGGCGAAGTGTCGACCGAGAGCGGCGCCCTCGTGGGGGAGTTCGGGGCGCTCGCCGGGAGCGGCCCGGCCAACCTCACCGCCACGCTCGCCGAAGCGACCCCGTTCGCTACCGTCTGCCTCGGGCTCTTGCCCGGTTAGGTACGGCGGGGCCGGGTCCCGCGACCGGCTCGCTCAACGCGAGAGCTCGATCAGGTCCCGGGCGAGTTCCTTCGGCCGCGTGATCATCGGCCAGTGGCCCGCGTCGAGCGTCGTGTGGGGGCCGTTGAGCGGTCCCCACTTTCCGGCGATGATCTCGTCGACCGGGTCGCCCGACTGACGGCAGAAGATGTACGCCTCCCGCACCCGGTCGTAGTTCGACGAGAGCACGATCGGGTCGGTCGCGAGCCGGGAGGGCCAGGGCGTCGCGAGCGCCCTCATGCGCCGCAGCGCCGGCCCCTTCACGTCGGGTCCGATGCGCCCGAGGGTCTCCTCCGTGAGAGGGAAGCCGAGCGCGCCCGGCGGCAGGGCACCGAACTCGGAGGCGGGGTCGAACGCCCCCTGCGGCGCCGTCCCTCGCTCGGGCCGGAAGGCGTCGAGATAGACCACCCTCGCGACCCGGTCGGGAAGGCGGTCGGCGACCGCGGCCGCCACCTTCCCGGCGAACGAGTGCCCGACGAGCACGAACTTCTCGATCTCACGGTATCGGAGCCCGTTCAGCACGTCGTCTACGGCGGTGGACATGCCGACGTCCTTCGAGGCGAGATGCACGCGCTCTCCCATGCCGGTGAGCGTCACCGGGTAGACCGAGTGCCCCTCCCTTTCGAGGAGGGGAGCCACGTCGTTCCACGCCCAGGCACCGAGCCACGCCCCCGGGACGAGGACGAAGGTGCTCATCGGAGACCTCCGCGGGGGGCGAACGGCCGGCGGTTGGGGATCGGGGTCGTCGGAAGGGGGTTCGACGGCGACATGGCGACGGCGGCATCGCGCGGTCCGACTTAATCTCCGGCGAGGGATGCTGGAACGCCTCGCGCGTCCCGTCGGGCGACCGCGAACCCGGGCCGCTCAACTCGAGAGGCCGAGGTCCCGGTGCGGGTCGCCCACCATCTTCTTCGGGTCGACGATCCGGTCGAACTCGTCGGCGGTCACGTAGCCGCTCCGGAGGGCCGCCTCCCGCAGCGAGAGATGCTCCTCCATCGCTCGGTGCGCGATCGCGGCGGCCTTGTCGTAGCCGATCACGGGGCTCAGCGCGGTAACGAGCATCACCGACTCCCCGACGTACCGGCCGATCCGTGCCCGGTCGAGCGCGATGTGGGCGACACTGAACTCGGTCAGCTTCGCCGCGGCGTCGCCGAGGATCCGGGCCGAGTGGAGGACATTGTGGATGATGATCGGGCGCATCGTGTTCAGCTCGAAGTTCCCCTGCGAACCCGCGAAGGCGACCGCGGAGTCCTCCCCCAGCACCTCGATCGCGACCATGATCATCGCTTCCTCCTGGGTCGGGTTCACCTTCCCGGGCATGATCGAGCTCCCCGGCTCGTTCGGCGGCAGCACGAGCTCGTGGAGTCCTGCGCGCGGCCCCGAGCCCAGCCAGCGGAGGTCGTTCGCGATCTTCATCGTCGCGACCGCCACGGCGCGGAGCCCCGCGCTCGCGGCGACCATCGCGTCGAGCGACCCCTGGGCGGCGTACTTGTTCGGGGCCGGTACGAACGGGTGGCCGGTCATCGAGGCGAGCTCGCCGGCGACCCGGTCCCCGAACTCCGGCGGGGCGTTGAGGCCGGTGCCGACCGCGGTACCCCCGATCGCGAGGCGATGGAGTCCGGGCAATGTGCTACGCACGACCGCGAGTGCATCGTCGAGCTGGGCGGCGTAGCCGGACCATTCCTGGCCGACCGTGAGGGGCGTGGCGTCCTGGAGATGGGTCCGGCCGATCTTGACGACGTCGACCCACTCCCGGGCCTTCGTCGCGATCGCGTCCCGCAGCGCCCCCACCGACGGCAGGAGCCGGCCGTGGATCTCCAGCACCGCCGCGAGGTGCATCGCGGTCGGGAACGTGTCGTTCGAGGACTGGCTCAGATTCACGTCGTCGTTCGGGTGGATCGGTTGCTTGGAGCCGAGGGTTCCGCCCACGAGCTGGATCGCCCGGTTGCTCACCACCTCGTTCACGTTCATGTTCGACTGCGTACCCGAACCGGTCTGCCACACGTGCAGCGGGAACTCGGCGTCGAGGGCGCCCGAGATGACCTCGTCGCACACCCGCTCGATGAGCGCGGCCTTCCAGCGGGGGAGCGTCCCGAGGGCGCCGTTCACCCGCGCCGACGCCTTCTTCACGTAGCCGTAGGCACGATAGAGCTCGACCGGCATCCGATCCCGGCCGATCGCGAAGTGGATCAGCGAACGCTGGGTCTGGGCGCCCCAGTAGTGCTCGGCGGGCACGTCGATCGTCCCCATCGAGTCGCTCTCCCGTCGGACGCCGGTCGCCCCGGTGCCGATCGGCAGGTCCCGCACGGTCGGCGCGACCTCGCGGCTCGGGGGACGATCGTCCGGGCCCGACCCCGCGTGCATCTCCCGATCTCGGGTCGCCGGGCGAATCCCGGTCGCGGTCCGTCCGCGGCGGCCCCGCGAAGGAACCCGGTCGCCGGAATATAATGTCTGGCGAGCGAGGAGTCGTCCGCCGAACCGGAGTGCGGCACGGCCGGCGCGGCGGTCAAACCGGCTGGACGGGCGGGCCAAATATTGCCGGCCGGACTCTCGACCGGGGATGTCGATGCAACCGTGGAGCCAGCTCTTCGACCTGAAGGGCCAAGTGGCGATCGTGACGGGCGGAGCGATGGGGATCGGGGCGGGGATCGCGGCCCGTCTCGCCGAGCAAGGGGCTTCGGTGGTGGTCGCGGACGTCGACGAAGCGGCCGGCCGGGCGACCGCGCAGGCGCTCCCGGGCCCCGGTAAATCGCTCTTCGTCCGGACGGACCTGCGAGCTCCCGCGGAGGTCGACCGACTGGTGGCGACCGCCGTGCGGGAGCGGGGACGCCTCGACATCGTCGTGAACAACGCCGGGATCTTCCCGTTCTCCCCGGCGCTCTCGGTGACGCCGGAGCTGTGGGACCGGGTGCTCGAGGTGAACCTTCGCGGGCCGTTCTTCCTCGCGCGCAGCGCGGCCCTGCAGATGCAGCGCCAGGGCGGAGGCGGAGCGATCGTCAACATCGCCTCGATCGACGCGGTCCACCCGACGGGAAGCCTCGTCGCCTACGACGCCTCGAAGGGGGGGCTCCGCATGATGACCCGGTCCCTCGCGCTCGAGTTCGCGTCCCTCGGCGTCCGGGTCAACGCGATCGCACCGGGCTCGATCAACACGCCGGGCGCGAGCCGCGCGATGCCGGCCACCGGGGGCGCCGACGCGCAGAAGCTGCTCGCGGGTTTCCTCGCCCGGATCCCGCTCCGGCGCATGGGCGAGCCGGACGACATCGCTCGGGCCGCGCTCTTCCTCGCGAGTCCGGCGGCGAGCTACGTGACCGGCACGATGCTCGTGGTCGACGGCGGCTACCTGCTGACGTAGCGCCCGGGGGTCGTCCAACCCTTTCTCCCGGTGCGGGTCCAGGTCCTCTTCCCGCTCCGGCGGCGTTTCCCGGTCGCGGACCGAAATCGGCTCGACGTCGGAGCGACCGGTTCGTACATCGGCGGATAAAGCGCGGCCGTGATTCGACCCGCGGTCCGAGGCGGAGCCCGTGGCGTCCACCCCCTTCGCACAGTCGGCCGAGCGCTGGTCACCGAGCGCCGGTGCGACGTCCCCCGAGCCCGGGTCCGCCTCCCTCCGGCTCTTCGGTTTCGAGTGCAGCCTCGCGACGACGCGGCTGGACACGCTCGAGCGCGTGAGCCAGTCGCTCTCCCGCGGCGAGGTCGCCCGGCGGTTCGCTCGGGCGACCGGTACCGAGGAGGCCGCCGTCCTCCAGACCTGCCACCGGGTGGAGCTCGTCGTGCTGGTCCGCTCCCCGGCCGACGGGGAGCGGTGGGGGGACTCCCTACCGGGCCCTCCGGGAGCCTGGCGATCCCGCGAGGGCCGCTCGGTCGTGCGTCACCTCTACCGCGTCGCCTCCGGACGGGAGTCGCTCGCCGTCGGAGAAGGGGAGGTCCGGCATCAGGTCCGGGCCGCCGCGGTAGCGAGCCGATACCCCCGGCCGATCCTGCGGGGGCTATTCGTCGGCGCGGCGGCCGCGGCCGACCGGCTCCAGCCGGTCGTGCCGTCGTACCGCTCCATCGCGGCGATCGCGGCCGAGGAACTCCTCCGGCGGGCTCCGCGCCCCCGGCCCCGCGTGCTCGTGGTCGGCTCGGGCACGGTCGGCCGGCAGGTCGCCGAACGGCTCGCGCCCCGGGCCGACGTCACGCTCGCGTACCACCGACGCCCTCCGGACCCGGCGTTCCTCGCCCGGACGGGGTCCCGCGCGGTCCCCCTCGAGACGCTCGCGACCGAGCTCGCCGGGGTGGACGCCGTCGTGACGGCGGCGAAGTTCGGCCATCGCGGGCTCCGGGCGGCCGACCTTCCGACCGGCCGTCCGCTCGTCCTCGTCGACCTCGGGATGCCGCGCAACATCGACCCCGAGGTGCGCGAACGCCCCGACGTACGCCTGATCGACCTCGAAGAACTCCACGCCGGCGCACCGGGGCTCGTCGCCGCCACGCCGGACGATGCATCCCTCGATGCGCTCGCGGACGACTGCGCGCACCGGCTCGCACGGCGGCTCGAGGAGCCCTGGGTCGACACGGTCCGGCGCGCCGCCGAAGCGGTGCGCCGGTCGGAGCTCGCGACCGCCCGTCGGTTCCTGGGGCCGCTCGACCCGGCCCAGGAGGTCGCGGTCGAGCGGCTCTCCCGCCGTCTCGTCGACCGTCTGCTCCTCGCTCCCACGGAACGGATCCGTTCGCTCCCGCCCGGACCGGACGGCGACGCGCGGCGGCGTTTCGCCGCGGAGCTGCTGTCACCGGACCCTGACGGACCGTGACCGAGCGGCTCCGGGTCGGTACCCGGCGCAGCCCCCTCGCGCGCGCCCAGACGGACCTCGTCCTTCGGCAGCTCGCCCGAGCGGACCCGTACCGTTCCTTCGTGGCCACGCCGATCGATACGAGCGGGGATCGCGACCGGGCGCTCGGCGGCTCGCCCGACTTCACCGACGCGATCGACCGCGCGCTCGTGCGCGGCGAGATCGACCTCGCGGTCCACAGCGCGAAGGATCTCCCGGTGACGCTCGACCCGGCGCTCGCGCTCGTCGCCTGTCCCCGGCGGGCGGACCCTCGAGATTGCCTCGTCGCCGCCCCCGGAGTCCGGGCCTCCGCCCTGCCGAGGGCCGCTCGGGTCGGTTCGAGCAGCCGGCGCCGTCGCGCGCAACTGCTCCGGACGCGCCCGGACCTCGAGGTGGTCGAGGTGCGGGGGAACGTCGACACCCGGATCGCGCTCGCTCGATCGGGCTCGGTCGACGCCGTGATCCTGGCGGTCGCCGGACTCGCGCGCCTCGGTCGTCGCTCCGAGACCGAGCTCCTCCTCCCGACTTCGAGGTTCCTCCCGGCGCCGGCCCAGGGTGCGCTCGGCATCGTCGCGCGGTCCGCCGACCGGGGGGCCCGAGCGCTCGGCCGGCGCGTCGATCACCCGGCCACGCGGGCGAGCGTCACGGCCGAACGGTCGTTCGCGGCCGCCCTCGGCGCCGACTGCGACGTTCCGCTGGGCGCCCTCGCGTCGGCTCACGGCACGACCCTGCGGCTCGAGGGGGAAGTGCTCTCTCCGGACGGCCGGAGGAGCGTGCGCTCTCGCCTCACGGGGTCGACATCCCGACCCGCCGCCCTCGGTGCCCGGCTCGGGCGGACGCTCGCCGACCGGGGCGCGTACGATCTCCTGCCGAAGGCGCGCCGGTAGGCTGCGATGGCCGCGCCCCGGTCCCGCCGGACGGTCGTCCTGCTCTCGGCGGCCGGAACGCTCGCCGCGCTCGACCGACGCCTCGCCCGCTCCCGCGTGCGGCTCCGGCGCGTCGTGGTGACCGAAGCCGCGCCCGTCTCCCCGCGCCGGTGGCTGCCACGGCTCCTCGCCCGGCGCCCGCCGGACGGGGTCGTCGTGACCAGCCCCGCGGGCGTCGCGGCCGGCGTGCGCCCCTGGCTCCGCTCGGCCGGGCGGGAGGCGGCGGAGCTCGAGTACTGGGCCGCCGGGCCCGTGACCGCCCGCGCGCTCCGCTCGGCCGGGGTCCGGCGCGTTCACCGGGCGCCCGGACTCGGGGCTCGGGCGGTCGCGGAGGCGCTCCGACGGGGCCCGCGACGCCGGCTCCTGTACTTTCGCTCGGACCGGGCGGGCCCCGAACTGGCCCGGCGGCTCCGGCGGAACGGGCACCGGGTGACGGAGGCGGTCGTCTACCGCTTGGGCCGGTCCCGACCGCCTTCCGCCTCCACGTTCGCCGCGATCCGCGACGCGGACCTCGTCGTCGCAGCGAGCCCGTCGGCGATCGACGCCCTGGCACGAGCCGCCGGCTCGGCACGGCTCCGACCGCTCGCCCGGTCGACCGCCCTCGTCGTGCTGGGGGAACGGTCTCGGGCGGCGGCCCGGGCCCACGGATTCCGCCGCGTCTCGGTGGCGCCGTCCCCGAACCCGGAACGATTTACGCGGCACCTCCTCCGGGAGCTCGAGCATGCCGGCTCGTAGAGGGTCCCGACGGGAGGCCGCCGGGTCGGCTACGCCTCCGACACGTCTCCGCCGTCTTCGGCGAACGGAGGCGCTCCGGGAGCTCGTCGCGGAGACGAGCGTCGAGCCCCGTCGGCTCGTCTATCCGATCTTCGTCCGGCCGGGCCGGGGTCCCCCCGAGCCGGTGCCGTCGATGCCCGGCGTAGCTCGGTACGCCGTCGCCGACGTCGGTCGACTCGCCGGCGAAGTCGCGTCCGAGGGGCTCCGGGCCGTGCTCTTGTTCGGGGTCGGGCGCCGGAAGGACGAGGAGGGTCGCGACGCGTGGGCCGCCGACGGGGTCGTTCCCGAGGCCATCCGCGCGATCAAGCGCTCGGCCCCGGGCGTCGTCGTGATCACCGACGTCTGCCTCTGCGCCTACACGACGCACGGCCACTGCGGCACCGTGCGCGACGGGGAGGTCGACAACGACGCGACCCTCGATCGGCTCGGCCGCGTCGCGGCCGCCCATGCGGCGGCCGGGGCCGACCTCGTCGCCCCGAGTGCGATGATGGACGGAGAGGTCGCGGCGATCCGGAGCGCCCTCGACGGCGCGGGGTACCCGGCCACGGCGATCCTCGCGTACGCCTCGAAGCACGCCTCCGCTTTCTACGCCCCCTTCCGGGAGGCCGAGGATTCGACCCCAGCCTTCGGCGACCGGCGCGGCTACCAGATCGACTTCCGGAACGGCCGGGAGGCGTTGCGCGCGATCGCCCGTGACCTCGCCGAGGGGGCCGACCTCCTGATGGTGAAGCCGGCGCTCACGAGCCTCGACCTCCTCGCGCGGGCC
>JASHVA010000133.1 GCA_030039715.1 Thermoplasmata archaeon
AACTCCTGGCGAAACTGCTGGCTTACAACATCGGGATTATCGTCCACGAGATTCACGAACATGGGATTGATCCTTCTGCGGTCGGTCTCGACTCGCCTCGTTCTGCGGCCCCGGACGTGGCCCCGAGCTCGCCCCCGACCGCGATCGGCTGTGACTCTATTCAGCCACCTGTGACGGAATTCGAGGGAAGCCACGCATAAAATCCCAAAGCCGTGCTACGGCGGCTCACGGTGTATCAAGTGTAGCAAACAAGCGATACATCGGGGGAGCTAAGTTATATATACGAGCCATCGGTTATGCCGCCCAGAAACCCATGACCGCGACTGCTTCCTCCTCAACGCGCAGCCGAGCTGCCAACCCCAAGAATCCGCGTCGGGTCGTCGCTCCCGCGGAGCCGTCGGTGACCCCGACGAGCAACCCTGCCGACTCCGACGCCTGTCCGAATTGCGGCTCCTCGCATCTGATCCGGGACGAGATCCGCGGCGAGATCGTCTGCGCCGACTGCGGCCTCGTGGTCGACGCGAGCGCCCTCGTCAGCGACCGCGGCCAGCGAGGCTCGAAGGAAGACACCGGCCGCGAAGCCCGCGGCTGGGGGCCCGTGATCTCCCCGCTGATGCCCGACAAGGGTCTCTTCAGCGAGATCGGCGTGCCCACGCGCGATTTCCAGGGCAATTCGCTCTCCCGGAACACTTCGCTCAAGTTCTATCACCTGCGAAAGCTCAACCACCGCCTTCGGGCCGCCCGCACCCACCAGCGCAATCTCGTTGTCGCTCTGGGCGAGTTGAATCGGCTCGCCGGGGTCCTCGGGCTCTCCCGCGAGGTCAAAGAGTCTGCGACCTACATCTATCGTCGCGCGCTCGAGCACAAGGCGACGCG
Organism: Thermoplasmata archaeon; assembly: GCA_030039715.1. Classification (GTDB taxonomy): domain Archaea; phylum Thermoplasmatota; class Thermoplasmata; order Lutacidiplasmatales; family UBA184; genus Lutacidiplasma. The sequence goes on from JASHVA010000133.1 coordinate 877, forward strand.
CGGCAAGAAGATCGTCGCCCTCGTCGCGGCGAGCGTCTACGCGGCCTGCCGCCAGTGCCACGTGCCGCGCACGATGAAGGAGATCATCGCGCATTCGAAGGCGACCAAGATCGAAGTCGGCCGGGCGTACACTCTCCTCGCCCGCGAGCTGAAGCTCGGCCTGAAGCCGGTCGAGCCTCGGGACTACCTCGTCCGCTTCACGCAGGACCTCAACCTCTCGAAGGAAGTCCGCCAGAAGGTCCTCTCCTTGCTGGAGCAGGTCGAGCAGGTCTACTCCACGAGCGGTGTCCTTCCGAACGGGATTCTCGCGACGATCATCTACATCGCGTCGAACCTGATGGGCGAGCCCCGCAGCCAGGACCGCATCGCCGCCGTGGCGAACGTCACGCCGGTCACGATCCGGAACCACTACAAGGAACTCCTCGACCTCCTCGGGCTCCCGAAGAACCTGACGAACCCGCAGGCCCGCGGGAGCCTACCGGCGGTCGACGCCGAGGCGAAGGTCGAGGCGGACGCCGCGGCGGCCGGGCACTAGGCGCGAGGCTCCGGGGGCTCGGCCCCCGGAAAACCCCTTTACCTTCTGGACCGCTCGCTCGGCGTGTCCTCGGGGCCGGGTCTCAGCTACTCCTCTTTCCACACGTACCTCGAGTGCCCGCTCCGGTGGAAGTACCTCTACATAGACCGGCTGCCCGAGACGCCGCGCAGCTACTTCACCTTCGGACGCGTGGTGCACGCGGTCCTCGAGGAGCTGCTCCGGCCGCTCGTGGTACCGGGCCCCCGCCGGGCGGGCGCTTCGGACTCGCAACGGACGCTGGACGAGTGGGGAAATCGGTCTCGCGAAGCGACCGGGCCGTGGCTCACTCGCGAGGAGCTCCTGGCCCGGTACGAACGAGCCTGGTCGAGCGAAGGATATGCGAGCCCGGAAGAGGAAGCGCGCTACCGCACGCTCGGGCGCGAGCTCCTGTTGCGCTACTACGATCGGCTGGAACGGGAACGGCCCCGACCGATCGCCGTGGAGGAGCACCTGGAGGCGAAGTGGGACGGGATTCCGATCCACGGGTACATCGACCGCATCGACCGCGGGCCCGCGGGGGGTCTCGAGATCGTCGACTACAAAACGTCGCGCGAGCTCTCCGCCGCCGACGCCCTCGACTCCGACCAGCTCTCGCTGTACCAAGTGCTGGTGGAAAGCAATTACACCGAGCCGGTCGAGGGCCTCACGCTCTACCATCTGAGGTCGCTCACTCCGCACCGCGTGCCGCCGCGGGACCGGGCCTCCCTGGTCACCCTCTACGATCGACTGGGGCAGGTGAGCGATGGGATCCGCGCGGAGGCGTTCGAGCCGACTCCCGGCCGCCAGTGCAGCCGGTGCGATTTTCGTGCGATCTGTCCCGAGTTCCGGACGGTGCCGGCCTCGGACGAGGTGCGACTCCGGGAATTGGTCGACCGGTTCGACCGCCTGCGGTCCGAGGAGGCCCGCGTGGAATCCGAGTTGCGGGACGCCGCGGAGGCGCTCCATCACGCGGCGGAGGAGCTCGGGCTCCACCGCCTGCCCGGGAGCCGTGCGGTCGCCGTGCGGCGACGGGACGAAACATGGCAGTACGCCCTCGAGAGCGTCCGACCCGACCTCGAACGCCTCGGGTTGAGCGCTCGCCTCCCCACCGGTCGGGCCGAGGAGGTTCGCCGCCTCGTGCGAGACCCCGAAGTCGATCCCGAGCTCCGACGTCGGATCGCAGCCACCGGTGCCCGCCAGGTTCGGTGGTACTGGGACCTCGAATCGTCCTCGGACCGAGCCCGGTAGCTGCCCGCGCGGCGCCGACTCCGTAAGGGCTATGACACCCCCCCGATACTCCCCCGTATGGGGATTCCCCTCGCCTCGGAGTCTCGGCTCAGCTCGCTGAACGGCCGTACCCCCACGATCGCCACCCTCTGCTCGCACTCTTCGCTGCAGATCTTCCACGGAGCCCGCCGCGAGGGATTCCCGACGCTCGGGATCTGCGTCGGACCGCCTCCGAAGTTCTACGACGCGTTCCCCCTCGCCCGGCCGGATCGGTTCCTCTCCGTGGCGAACGTGAAGGAGCTTCCGAAGGCGACGCAGGAGCTGCGCGACGACGGCGCCGTCATCATCCCGCACGGGTCGTTCGTCGAGTACCTCGGCCCCGAGGCGTTCACGACGATGGACGTGCCGGTGTTCGGGAACCGGGCCGTCCTAGGGTGGGAGTCCGACCGTCGCAAGGAGCGGGACTGGCTCGAGTCGGCCGGCGTCACGATGCCGCGGCTCTTCGAAGACCCGAGCGAGGTCCGCGGCCCGGTGATCGTGAAGTACTACGGCGCGAAGGGCGGGAAGGGCTTCTATCTCGCCAAGAACCGCGAAGCCCTCGAGGACTTCCGGCCGTCGGGCCCGTACGTGGTCCAGGAGTACGTGCTCGGGACGCGGTACTACATGCACTTCTTCTACTCGCCGATCGCCGAGGGCGGCTACCGACTGCGGCACGGCGCGCTCGAGCTCCTGGGCATGGATCGCCGAGATGAGGCGAACATCGACGAGCTCTACAAGCTCGGTGCCCAGGAGGAGCTTCTCAAGGCCGGAATCCGGCCGACGTTCGTCGTCACGGGAAACGTGCCGGTCATCCTGCGCGAGTCCCTGCTCCCGCGCGCGTTCGACATCGCGGCGCGGATCGTCGAGCGTTCGATCGACCTCTTCGGCGGGATGGTCGGACCGTTCTGCATCGAGGGGATCATGACGGAAGACCTCGAGTTCAAGGTCTTCGAGATCTCGACCCGGATCGTCGCCGGCACCAACCTGTTCATCTCGGGAAGTCCGTACTCCGATTTCGTCGAGCCGGGACTTTCGACCGGCCGCCGGATCGCACGGGAGATCGCGCACGCCCGCGCGGCGGGCCGGCTCGCGGAGATCCTGAGCTAGGCCGCCGCCGGCCGCTCGTGCGTACCTACCGCCGCTTAAGAGCGCCGCCGGGTCTCGTTCCGTCTCCATGGCCCTGGCGATCCAGACCGAGCATCTCCGCAAGGTCTATCCGGGCTCGACGTCGGCGAACGCCGCCCTCGAGGACCTGACGCTCTCGGTGCCGTCGGGCCGGGTCTTCGGGGTCATCGGGCGGAACGGGGCCGGGAAGACCACGTTCGTGCGCATCGCGGCGACGCAGCTCGCGCTGACCTCCGGGAGCGCCCAAGTTCTCGGACACGACGTGGCGACGGAGGAACGCGCGATCCGCGCGCGCATCGCCTGCGTCCCGCAGGAGTCGCGCCCCCTCTATTTTCTGAACGTCGAGGAGGTCGTTTACCTCTATCTCAAGCTCCGCGGGACGGACCCGGTCGAGGCCCGGTCGCGCACGCGCGACGCGCTCGACCAGCTCTCCCTCACCGAGTTCCGTCGGCGGAGCGTCGCCCGGCTCTCGGGCGGGCTCCGGCGCCGCGTCCTGTGCGCGATGGTCCTCGCCTCCGACGCGGAGATACTGTTCCTGGACGAGCCGACGACGGGCCTCGACCCGATCGCGCGCCGGGAGGTCTGGGAGGCGATCCGCCGGGCGATCCGCGAGCACCGGACGATCCTCCTCACGACCCACTACCTCGACGAGGCGGAGGCCCTCTCCACCCGGCTCGCGCTCTTCGAGCGCGGGGTGCTGGTCCTCGAAGGCTCGCCGGAGGATCTCCGCTCCCGCGTGCGGTACCCGTACCGCGTGACGATCCAGGGCGCCTACCCTCGGGAGGAGCTCGACTCGTTCGGACGCGTGACTCCGATCGAGGGCGGCTACCTCGTCTTCGCGCGCGACGCGGAGTCGCGGGAACTCGCGCGGCTCGCGCTCGAGCGCGGGCTGCGGGTGAGCCTCGGCCCGGTCAGTCTCGAGGACATCTTCCTCGACGTTGTGGGGAAGTCGATCGAGGAGGAGACGCCCCATCCCGAGGTGGAGGCGTGAGCGAGCGCAACCGGCTCCGCTCGCTCGGCACGCTCGTCCAGCTGAACGGCCTCATCCCGATCCGCACGCAGCCCCTCTATCTCATCAACCTCGTGGCGAGCCCGCTCTCGTTCCTCTTCTTCATCTGGATCGTCTCGAGGGGCGCCGACCTCGCCTACGGCATCGTCGGGGGAATGGTCCTCACCATGCTCTCGGTCGGGACCGGTCTCCAGTCCGACCTCACGCACTACCGCCACGACCTCAAGTTCCAGGACGTCGTCGTCGCGTCGCCGGTCGAGGCACCCGTCTACGTCGCCGGGCTCGCCGTCTCCGAGCTCGTCTACTCCCTGCCCGCCCTCGCGGTCTTCGCCGTGCTCTTCGTCTACTACGGCTTCGCGACGGCGACGAGCGCGGCAGTCCTCACCGGGGCGATGCTGCTCGTTTGGTCGTTCGCCACGGCGTTCGCCTTCACGCTCTCGACCTACTTCCAGGACGTCCGCGAGACGTGGATGTTCAGCCCGATCTTCTCCCTCGTGTTGACCGTGCTGCCGCCGGTCTACTACCCCATCAGCTATCTCCCCGGCTGGGCGCAGACGGCGGCGCGGTTCTCCCCGACGACGTACGCCGCCGAGCTCGTCCAGGGCGCAGTCGGCCTCCAGCCGCTCTCGTTCTCCTCGGCGACGATCGACTGGGTCGTCCTCGTGGCGTTCACGGCGGCCCTGTTCGTGATCGCGGCGTTCAAGGCGCGCTGGAAAGACCCCTGAACGAGCCCGCACGGGGCCGAACCGGGCGCTCGGGCTCGTCCGAACGGCGAGCCCTTATGTACCGGGCGGGAGGTGGAGCGGGTCCATGCTTTTGTTCGCGGACGTTCGAAGCTTCGAACCCTCCGAGGACCGGCTCTCTCACTGCCTCTTCTGCGGAAAGGAGCTCGTGCTCCTGCCCGACGACTGCCGTCAGGGGAGCTGCTTCGACTGCCTCGCGCTCTCGGTCGCGCCGCCCTCGCCGTGCCCCCAGTGCCGGGCGCTGATCCCCGGCGAGGAGCGGGGCGTCGGCTGCTCCGAGTGCGGGTGGTATCCCCTCGGCGGGTAGGGCGTTCGCTCGCGGGCGCTAAGCTTATTCCCCGATTCCCGTCCTCGACCGGAGGGCGTGCCGAGGTGGCTCAGTCCGGTACGGCGCGAGTCTGGAAAGCTCGTGGCGAAATTCGCCTCGGGAGTTCAAACGCCGGGAACGGCCGATCCGTCCCGGGGGAAAATCTCCCCCTCGGCGCTTCCCTCCCGCACGGGGTCTCGTGACCGTCTCCCCGCGGGCCGCCACGCCGGCGCTGCTCCAGATCGACGCGATCCTCGGGCGACTCTCGGGCCGGGCGGCGCTCCAGGAGACGTGCCGGTTCCTGCACGAATCGTTCCGCCACTACCGCTGGGTCGGCGTCTACCGCATCGAGGGCCGGGAGCTCGTGCTCGACGCGTGGGACGGTCCCGCCGCGACCGAGCACACCCGGATCCCGCTGGAGCGAGGCGTCTGCGGCCGGGCGGCCCGCGAGGATCGTACCGTGGTCGTGGAGGACGTCCGCTCGAGCCCCGAGTATCTCGCCTGCTTTCTCGAGACGCGCGCCGAGGTCGTCGTCCCGATCCACGCGGCGGGTCGGGTCGTCGGGGAGATCGATATCGACGGGAACGAGGTCGGGGCGTTCGACCGTTCGGACGGTGCCTTCCTCGAGACCATCGCCCAGCGTCTCAGCGCGGCCGTGGTCGCTGCGGCCGGTGCGCCGCCAGCGCCCTGAGCCGCCGGGCGATCGTCCGGCGGGCGTCCCGCAGGGCGGCCGCCGCGTCGAACGGTACGAACCGTCCCGATCCCGTCGCGCCCTTCCGGCCTTCGAGCTCGCGGGCCAGCAGATCGAGCGCGCGGGTGAGCTCGTCGACGATCGGCAGGTCCGCGGTCTCGCTCGTCCGCGACAGCGGGTTGAGGTCGATCGCGATCACTCGCTTTCCGAGCGCCCGGAGCGCCGAGGTTCGGTCCCCGTCCTCCAGCGGCACAAGGCAGACGTCGGCGCGGGCGATGCCCCCTCGATCGACGAGCGCCCGGTCCGACGGCAACCGGGGGATCCGGGCCGTCGGTCGCTCCCCGAGCAGCCCGCGGACGCCCGCGCGGCGGAGGGCCCGTGCGACGAGCGCCGAGCGGCGCGGCGTCCGATGGAAGAGGTTCACCTCGACCCCCAGCCCCGGGAGCGCCCGCTGGAGCCGGACGATCGGACCGGCCGCCAGCGCCGCGACGTTGCCGTTGACGCTCACCACCGGGTGCCGGGCCGCCCGAAGCCAGCTCGCGGCCACCCGTATGGCCCGGCGGGCGCTCGGGCTCGTCCGCTCGCCGAGCAGGTAATCGAACGCCTCGCCCCGCCCGTGCGCGATCAGACCCTCGGGGACGACGAGCCCCGTCCGGCTCTCGGCGGCGAGGTGCGCCCGGACGCGCAGGCTCCGGTAGCGCGGATGACGGGGCGAGAGCGGCATGCGCCGACCGGGGGCTACGCGCCGCCCGGCGTGTCGGTCCGGCCGTTACCGGCGCTCGCGTCCTCGGTCGCGGCCGCGAGCCGGGACTCCAGCGCGGAGATCCGCTCCTCGAGCGGCTGGAGCCCCTCCTCGAGCGTCTTCGCGAGCGCGAGCTTGAGGCTCTCCTCGAGAGCGACCAGGTCGCGCCCGAGGTCGATGATGCGGCGCGCGTTCTCGTTCAGGAGGAGACGGCTCTGCGTCGCGACACGGTACGTGTCGGAGAGGTCCTTCGTGAGCTGGCTCGCCGACTTCGAGAAGACCTCGATCGAGTCCCCGACCGGTTTCCACTTCTGGTCGAGGTTCGAGGAGAGACCGGTCGCGAGCTGGCCGGAGGCGGTCTCGAAACCGGTCGCCACTTCCTTGCCCACGCGCTCGGAGATGCCCGACTCGAGACCCTCGAGCCGGCCTTTCACCTCGTCGCCCAGCGCCCGCTCGGTGCCCTCGACGCGCTCGAGTCGATCCTCGATCGACTGCAGCCGCGCGAGCAGGTTCGAGTACGCCGAGCCGATGAGCACGTCGAGGTGGGTCTGGCTCGACTCCTGCGCTCGCAGGAGGAGGTGGAGGACCCAGTGCTCCTTCCCTTTCGTCTCGCCGATCGGGCCCCGGTCGAGCCGGTCGCGAACGTCCCGGTCGTCGATGAGGCTCTGGAGTTCCTTGAGGACCTCGACGCGCAGGGACGAGGTGCTGCTCGGGGTGGACGACGGGCGCCCCGCCATTGAGCGTCGGAGGGGGTCCGGGCCCTATATAACCTCGGTACTGAGTGGACGGCGCTCGGCGAGCTCGCGTCGACTGTCGGCCTCAGTCGGCAAAACCCGGCCCCAACAGCTCGCGCGCCACGAGGAGCCGCCGGATCTCCGAGGTGCCCGCACCGATCTCGAGCAGCTTCGCGTCGCGCGCGAGCCGCTCGATCGGGAGGTCGCGCATGTAGCCGTATCCTCCGTGCACCTGGATCGCGTCGAGTGCGACCCGGGTCGACGCCTCCGAGGCGAACGTGAGCGCCGCCGCCGCCGGCCCCATCCGGCGCGGGTCCTTGGTCACCTGGTCGAGGGCGGCGTACAGGAGCTGCCGCGAGGCCTCGACGTCCGCGTACATATTCGCGAGCTTCGCCTGGATCAGCTCGAATCGACCGATCTTCTGGCCGAACTGCTCGCGTTCGCGCGCGTACGCGAGCGAACGGTCGAGGCACTCGGCCATGATGCCCACCGGGATCGCGGTCAGGACCGCGCGCTCGACGTTCAAGCCACCCATCATGATCCGCACGCCGTCGTTCTCCGGCCCGAGCCTCTGGTCGGCCGGCACGCGGCAGTCCTGGAAGGCGAGCTCGCCGGTCGGCGAGCCACGCATCCCCATCTTGTCGAGGGAGCGGGCGACGGAGAACCCCGGGCTCTCCCGACGGACAAGGAACGCGCTGATGCCGTGCGCCCCGCGGGACGGGTCGGTCTTCGCGTAGACGAGGAGCGAGTCGGCGACCGGACCGTTGGTGATGAACTGCTTGGAGCCGCGGAGAACGTACTCGGCCCCGTCGCGCTCGGCGCGGGTCGCGATCGAGACCGCGTCCGAGCCCGCGTTCGGTTCGGTCAAAGCCAGTGCCCCGATCGACTCCCCCCGGGCCGCCGCCGGAAGGAACGCCTCGCGCTGGCCGTCGCTTCCGTTGCGACTCACGTTGTCCGCGAAGAGGTTCGAGTGCGCTCCCACGCTGAGGGCGAGCGCGGGACTAACGCGGGCGATCTCCTCGAGGATGAGTGCTTGGGCCACGTAGCCGAGCCCGAGCCCGCCGAATCGGGTCGGCACGGTGACGCCGAGGAAGCCTTGCTCCCCGAGCCGGCGGAACAGCTCGCGGGGGAAGTAGTCCTCGCGGTCCATCCGGTCGGCGACCGGCGCGATCTCCTTTCGAGCGAACCGTCGGGCCGCCTCGCGGAGCTCGCGCTCCTCGTCGGAGAACGAGAGGTCCATCGCCCGGGCCACGGAAGTAGAGGGATAATGGTTGTCGGGTGGCCGCTCACCGCGCGCGCGTCGGGCCCGACCTCAGCCGGAGCCCGATGTGAAGGCGCCACTGCGCCCGGCGCTCCGGCCAGTCCGTGCGGTAGTGCGCCCCGCGGCTCTCCGTGCGGGCGAGCGCGGAGCGGGCGATGAGGAGCGCCGTCACGGCGGCGTTCGAGACCGGCCCGGGCAGCGCGTCCGCTCGTGCCCCGAGCCCGACCCGGGTCAGCCGCTCGAACGTTTCCGCGGCGGCAGAGAGCCCCTCGGCAGAACGTACGATGCCGACGTCGTCCCACAGGGTCGACCGAACGAGCTCGATGTCGACCGCCTCTTCCGGACGCAATGTGCCCGGCGGGAGCGTGACGTCGATCGGACGGCCGGGGGCCTTCGGACCGCCCGCGGCCGGATGCAGGAGCTGTCGCGCGACCCGTTCCCCGAAGACCAGTCCTTCGAGGAGCGAGTTTCCGGCCAGGCGGTTCGCCCCATGGACGCCCGTGGAGGCGACCTCGCCGGCGGCGTAGAGACCCGAGAGCGACGACCTTCCCTCGAGATCGGTCGAGACCCCGCCGATCATGTAGTGTGCCACGGGGACGACAGGGATCTGGTCGCGCGAAGGGTCGAGCCCGTACGAGGCGAGGAAGTGACAGACCGACGGGAATCGAGCGTACAAGAGGTCGCGAGAGAGCGCGGTCGCGTCCAGATAGACGCACGGATGGGCCGAGCGGACGATCTCCCGGTCGATCGCCCGGGCGACGATGTCCCGAGGGGCGAGCTCTGCGTCCCGATGGACCTTGACCATGAACCGGTCGCCCGCCTCGTTGCGGAGGACCGCCCCTTCGCCGCGGATCGCCTCCGTGATCAGGAAGCGGGGGGCCCCTTCCCGGTAGAACGCCGTCGGGTGGAACTGGATGAATTCCATGTCGGTGAGCTGGGCGCCGGCCCGGAACGCGATCGCGACTCCCTCGCCGGTGGCGATCGAGGGGTTCGAGCTGTGGCGGTAGAGGCTCCCCGCTCCGCCGGTGGCGAGGACGACCGGGGCCGCGGTCGAGTACTCGACGTCCTTCCCGTCGTCGCGCGAGAGGACCGCGACCGGCCCGTCCCGTGACCCGGGTCGGAGCGCGCGCAGAATGGTGCGCTCGCGCGTCTCGATCCCGGCGGCCAGGACGAGTCGCTTCAGCGTCTCCTCGATCTGGAGGCCGGTCGCGTCGCCTCCCGCGTGGAGGATGCGCGAGCGAGAGTGCGCCGCCTCTCGCCCGAGCGCGATATGCCCCTCGGTCGTGTCGAACGGCACTCCGTACCGGACGAGGTCCGCGACCCGGGCCGGCGCCTCCGCCGTGAGGACGCGAGCCGCGGCCCGGTCCACGAGTTCATCACCGGCGCGGATCGTGTCGGCGAGGTGCTGCCGCGGTGAGTCGCCCGGTCCGATCGCCGCGGCGATGCCGCCCTGGGCGTAGCGGGTGTTCGACTCCTCGAGGCGCGCCTTGGTCACGATCGTCGGTCGCAGCCCCAGCTCGTGGCAGCGGAGCGCGACGTAGAGGCCGGCGATGCCGCTGCCGATCACGAGCGGTCGACGCTGGGCCTCGGTCATCTGCCGGGGCATCCGGGCGAGGGCAGATAGCGCCGGCCCCGTCGGGCTCGCTTCCTATACCCCCGGACCATCACGGGCCGATGTCGGCCGAAGAGTGGCGCTCGGCCGTTCGCGTCCAGGAGGCCCCCGACCTCGCCCGCCATGTCCTGGATCGTCTACCGGCGCCGGAGGAACCCCGCGCGGTCCGCGTGACCGATTTGGTCGCGCTTCGCCGCGGTTACTGGCGGGCAGTGGCCCCGGTACAGATCGAGGGGGACCGGCTCGAGCGAGTGGAAGCCGGACGTCGGTGGCACCGACGGCTGGGACCGGCCCTCGCCCGGGAGGGGGCTCTCGAGGTGCGCGTCCGGCGCGACGGTTGTGTCGGCCGCATCGACGTCCTGGGCGACCTCCCGACCGAGGTGAAAACGGGTGCCCAGGCGGTCCCGGCCGAGGAGCTCGTCGCCTCCCGACCGGACCAGGTGGAGCAGCTTGCGATGTACTGCGCGCTCACCGAACGAGAGGCCGGTCGCCTCGTGGTGTTCACGGGCACCGGGGACTCCGAGGGTCGGGCGCAGGTGGTCGACTTCGAGTTTCACGGCGTGGCCCCTCTCCGGGCCTGGATGTGCCGACGGTCCAGGGACCTTCGAACGGCGTGGTCGGAGCACCGGACCGACGGTCTTCCCGCCTGCCGCTGGTTCGACCGCGGATGCGAGTACCGGGCCGCCGGTGTGTGCGACTGCCGCGAGGACGATCCGCCGGCGGCCGACCCGATCGCCTCGTTGGTGGTCGGCGTACGGCCGAGGCCGGACCTCGCGACGCGTCTAGAGGAGGACGTCCGCGCGCGGCCCGTGCCGTCCGGTCCGGTCGTGCTGGGACGGTTTCGCAATCTCCTGTACCCGCGGCGCGTTTACTTCGAGCGGACGCGGCGGGAGCCGGAACCTCCCCTTCCCGCTCGGGATCCCCTCGAGCCGCTGGACCGGTACGAGCAAATCGCCGCGGCGGTGGAAGGAGGACCCGTGGGCGAGGTCGCGCTCGTCCCCTCGGCGGTGGACGAGCCGGACGAAGAGGTCGTCGGCTTTCGCGGTGCCCCGTTCCTCGTGAAGGTCTCGCGCGCCCGGGACCCGCCGACAGCGGAGGAGTTGCTCGCGCACCAACCCCAGTACGGGCTCGAGCTGGGAGCCCGGTGCGTGGCGACCGGTACGAGCTCCGCGCTCCTGTTCCTCGGTCGCGAGCGAGCGAGGGACGAGCGGGACCGGTTGCACGTGTTCCGGCTCGAGTTCGGGCCGATGAGCCCGTTCTCCCGGTGGTGGCTCGAACGTCGGACGGCCCTCGACCGCGCGCTGACCCGGGGGGACCCATTCCTCGCCCCGGCGTGCCCGAGCTGGATGTACGCGGACTGCCCCTACCGAGCGGACTGCGGCTGCGCCGCGGTATCTCCGCGGTCCCAGCGGTAGATCACGGCGGTCGCGGTCACCGAGAATCCGACCGAGTCGTACAGGCGCCGCGCGGTCTCGTTGGCGGCGCTCACCCAGAGCCGCACCCGTTCGTAGCCCAGCGCCCACAGAGCGCGGAACGCCCAGTGGATGAGGTAGGCGCCGTAACCGCGGCCCCGGTTTCCCGGGTCGACCATGAAGTCCTGGAAGACCGCGCGGCGGGGGGTCTTCTCGCACGTCAGGATCGCGCCGACCAGCTCGGGCGGGTCCGGCCGATACAGCGCGGCGGATGCCTCATCGAGGAACCGGCCGACCGCGCCGTCGAGGATCGCGGAGACCGTGCGTCGGTACTCCTCGGGGTCCGAACCGATCAGCAGCTCGTCGACCGACCCCTGGAACGCCCTCCGATCGAGTGCCGCCAGGGCCTCGAGCGTGACCTCCCGGACGGCGACGATCCGAAGCGCGTCCGGCACGGGGGGAAGGCCCTCGCCGTCCCGCGACCGGAGCGGCCGCTCCATCGCGAATCGGCGGATCACGGTGGACCCCGGCCGCTCGGACAGCCGGCGGGTGAGCGTTTCCTCGAGCTCCAGCGACAGTCCCGTGAAGCCCACGCTGACCGAGCGCACGGCCGGCGGAAGGCCGTCGAGGAGCGCCCGGGTCAGCGTCTCGGCTCGTTCGAGCGCCTCCGCGCCGGGGACGACGTGGACGTGGGCGAACGAGAGCGCGTCCCGTTCGGCCCGGAAGGCGACCCCCCCGCCCGACGAGACCGGGAGGTAGAGTCCCCCCTGGGCGCCCGAACGCAGGGCGATCGCGGTCTCCTCGACCCAACGCCCGCTCGGCGCTTCCTCCCGCAGCTGGAGCTCCCGCGCGACTCCGTGCACGAGCTCGAGCAGATCGTCGGCCGGAGCGTTCCGGGTCGGGCGGGGAGGATCCATCCGGTCCGGCTCGGCCTAGGGGGTCGCCTCGCGCAGCAGGATCTGGGCGATGTCCGGGGCGACCGACGCTTTCTCGGCCGGGTTGCCGAGCGTGTCGGTCGAGTAGACGTCATCGACGACGGCCTTGATCCGCTCGAAGCCGTCCCGCAGGAACAGGCCGTGCGTGCACGCGGCGCTGATCCCCGCGACGTTCCGCTTCTTGAGGAGCTTCGCGGCCTCGACGATCGTCCCGCCGGTGGAGATGACGTCGTCGACGATCACGACCTGCTTGCCTTCGAGCGGAACCGGCACGGAGCTCGGCAACGAGAGTTCGACGTGCTCGCTGTCCAGCCGCTTCTTCTGGAG
>JASHVA010000134.1 GCA_030039715.1 Thermoplasmata archaeon
GTGATCGACCAGTCGTCGCCGGTCGGGAGCCCCGTCTCGACGAACTCGATCGGGTAGACGAGCGCGTGGAAGATGATCCGGATGGTGAACGGACCTCCGGCGACCACGTAGCTGCCCTGGGCGGGCTGGACGAGGTAGCCTGCGAGCGTTCCGACGGTGAAGGTGTACGTTCCGTTCTCGAGGGAGAAGGAGATCGAGGAGGGGCCGAGCGCGGAGGTGCCGTACGTCGTGGTGCTGTCGGTCGCGACGCTCCACTCGGTTCCGCTCGGCAGGCCCTGCTCGACGAACGTGACGGGGTACGGTCCTTTCTTCGCCGGGACCCCGACGCTCAGCACCTGACCGACCCACGTGAGGCAGTCGCTCCCGCCCGATGCGACCGCGGCGGTCGTGTTGTTGCTGCCGACCGTTACCGGCAAGTTATAGAACGTCCGAGTGTCCGAGAGGTTGCCGTACGACCAGGTCGCGGTGCTCTCGTGCGGGTCCGACCCGTAGAACGCGTTCGCGTCCACGACGGAGCCGTTCCACAACGCTGAGTTCCCGGGGAGCTGACCGTCGGCGACGATGTAGGTCGTCTGGGCGGTCGAGGAGTTCGTGTTCGAATAGTTCAGCTGACTGGTCTGGGTATCGGGTGCGTTGCCGCCGATCGGCAGCGCGCCCGAGTAGATCGTCACCTGGTTCAACACCGTGCCGTTCTGGAAGATCGCGATGAGCGAGGCGCCCTCGTCCATCGGCACGACCTGGGCCTCGGACCAAGGGTCGCCGCCGTCCGTGATTCCCGACGGGAATCCCGTGAGCGCGTTCTCGCCGTTCGCGATGTAGTCCGTCACGTCCGCGACGAAGGTGTAGATGTAGGTGGGGGCCCAGCACGGCGACGGCGTCGCGTACGCGGTCCACGTCCCGGAGACATTGTAACCGTTCAACGTGCCGTTGTCGGCCGGTACGTTGTCATCGAGGATCGACCAGAGCATGTACGCCGCGACGAGCGTCGAACTGCCTGGCCAGGTCAGGTCAATCTGGCCGTATCCCTGGTCGCGCAGGGCGGCGCCCCCGGCGACGTACGAGTAGGGACCGGTGACGGTAGCGAACGGTTGCATCGCCGAGTTGAACAGGGGGCCGGGGGCGGTCCCAGCGGGCGTGGAAGCGGCGGAAGGAGAAACGTCGCGAGCCGGCCGGGCCGAATTCCCACTCTCCGTGCAAGCCCCGGCGGCGGGGGCGGTCGACGCCGAAGGGCTCACGCTCGGAGCGGCCGGCGCCGCGGCCGACGTCGCGTGCGGGGCGGAGGAGGTCGCGGGACCGGAGGCGTGTCCTACGGCCAGGACGGACGCGAACAACAGGACGACGACGGCGATGGCGAGGAGAGTCGGCCCACGAAACGTTCGGCTTCCGGCGGGCTCCCCGAGGCCTCGACTCTCGTACATTGAATCGCTGGGTGTCCGACCGAGGGCAGTGGCGTCACGGCATAAACATTGGGGTGATTTTGCGGGGGTCCGGAGGTTACGGACGGCTCGACCCGACCCGTTTCGCATGCTCCCTAAGCGACATACAAGTAGGGCAGGGGGCTGACGGAGCGCTGATGTCGGAAGTCCCGTCCGAGCTCGAGCGCGCCGCCGCCCGCCAGATCGTGACGAGGTACCTCAAGGTCCGCCCGGGCGAGAACGCGGTCATCGAATCCTGGGATCACACGATCCGCTTCGGCGCCGCGATGGTCGACGAGGTCCGTCGAGCCGGCGGACGGACCCTTCATATCCAGGAGGACGAGGACGCCTGGTGGCGGGCGATCGACCGGAAGCAGAGCCGGCTCCTCGGGCGGTCGAGCGCGCCGGAATGGGCGGCGCTGAAGGCCGCCGACGTCTACGTCCACTTCTGGGGTCCGGGCGACACCGACCGCATCGAGAAGCTGCCCGAGAAGACGTTCGACGAAGCGCTCGCCTGGTTCTCCCCGTGGTATGCGAGCGCCCGGAAGTCCGGGCTGCGGGGGAGCCGAATCGCCCTCGGCTTCGCGAGCGAGGGAAGGGCGCGCGAGTGGGGTCTCGACCGATCGCAGTGGCGCGATGGCATCCTCCGAGCGTGCCTCACCGACCCTGCCGAAACCGCCCGGCGCGGAGCCCGATTGTTCCGGGCACTCTCTCGGGGCAAGAATGTGCGGATCACGCACTCCAACGGGACCGATCTCGAGGTCGCCCTGGCAGGAGCCGCTCCTCGACTACACGACGGGACGCCGCATCCTCGCGACAAGAGATACGGACCGAGCGACATGCTGGCCCAGATTCCCGCCGGCCGGGTCGACGTGGCGCTCGACTCGAAGACCGCCGAGGGACGTCTCCGCGCCAACCGGCGGACGAACATCTGGTGGTACTGGAGCGCCGGCGGGGCGTTCGAGTTCGCGAACGGACGGTTGACCTCGTACTCCTTCGAGCAGGGCGAGGAAGAGTTCACGCGTCGGTACAAGGGCGGAACCGCCGGCCGGGACCGGACCGGGGCGCTGATCTTCGGCCTCAATCCGGCCGCGACGGACGTTCCGAATCTGGAGACCATCGAGCTCGGCTCCGTGACCCTCGCGGTCGGGCGGAACCAGCACCTCCACGGCTCGAACCGATCGAGCTTCATGAACTGGATCACGCTGGCGGGGGCCGACGTCGCGATCGACGGGACCCCCGTGCTCCGAGCGGGAGCGCTGCTCTAGCCCCAAGCGCGGCGAACTCCTCCCCGCGAGCCGTTCACGCGGTCTTCGTGACGTTGGTCCAGACGCCCGCCGCGTACGTCCAGGTGTCGGAGAGGGTGTGGGCGACCACGGCCGTCGAGTTCAGGCCGCCGAACAGGAGCACGTTGTTTCCCGCGGGATCGTCGACCAGCCCCTCCGCGAAGCGGTGCGACGGGGTATCGGACGGGTTCGTGACGTTCGTCCAGACCCCGCCTTGAAAGGTCCAGGTGTCGGCGGGAGTGTTCCAGTTGGACTTCATGCCCGAATCGTTGATCCCCTCGAAGAGCAGGATGTAGCCGTCGGCCGAGTCGTACGTGAGACCGACGAACCACCGGGGTCCGGGCGCCGAGAGGGACGAGAGCTCGGTCCAGCGCCCGCCCGAGAACTTCCAGGTGTCCTCGAGCGTCTTGTCCTTGAGACCCTTCACGTCCGTCCATCCACCGTACATCAGGACGTAGCCGTCCGCCGCATCGTAGGCGAGGCCTTCGGCGAACCGGCCCATCGGCGCCGGGCCGACCGTGGCGGTGACGTTGATCCACTTGCCGCCCGCGAACTCCCACGTAGCGTTGAGGGTCTTGTGCGTGGCCGTGAGTCCCCCGAAGAGAACGATGTACCCATCGGCGGCGTCGTAGCTCATTCCCATCGCGACCATGGGCGGAGGAGCGGGCCCCGCGGTCGCGGTCACGTTCTTCCAGACCCCGCCGCTGTACTCCCAGGTGTCGTTGAAGGTTCGATGGGCGCCCGCCCCGCCGAACAGCACCACATAGCCGTCCGCGGCGTCGTAGGCGATGCCGGCGTGAGCCCGGGCCGGCGGAGCCGCCGCGATGTCGAGGTTGGTCCAGCGGCCGTTCGAGTAGCTCCATGTCGCGTTCCCCCCGCTCGAACCGCTGAACATCAGCACATAGCCATCTTTCGCATCGTACACCATGTTGGGACCCCAACGACGGCTCGGGTAGCTCGCCGACGTGGCCTTCGACTTCTGCAGATTCTCGAGCGAGAACGACGAGAGCGCGCCGCTGGCCGCGACACCGGCCAGCACCACGAGGACGGCCGTGGCCACGCCGGCGATCGTACACCCGGTGGACCATCGGGTCCTTCGCGTCAATTCCCCTCGTGCTCCGATCGGGAGCCGCGTTCCCCTGAGGCTCCGGGAAGGTAAGGCTTCTGACTGGGTCGCCGCCGTCACCGAGCGGACTGCGCGGCGGTGTCTGCCGTGCCCTCCGAAGACCGGTCCGCGAGCAGGCGATCTCGATCTCGGTCGCGATCGCTCCGGGTCCTCCGCCCCGGTGTAGGTGCGTCCACCTGGCCGGCAGCCGCCGAGCGAATTTCTTTCCGATCGCGCCGACGTGGAGGGTCATGCGCTTTCCGCAGGCAGCGCAGATCGCGATGAGCGCGTATACGTCACTGGCCCCGGGGACGCGCGCGTTCAAGGGCCCCCGGGCGGCCCCTCGAACCGGCGACCGTCGTCGCTCGGCGTTCGCAGAAGTCCTACGCCCCGTCCTCCCCGGTCTCACCGGGAGCGGCGTTCCTTTGGACGCCGGCCCCGGTGCTTCAGCCCACCGCCCGCACACGACGCGGAGCGTCCCAGTTCAGCCGATCCGTACGTCCTGGTAGATCGACGCCTGGGCCGCCTTCTTCCCACCCGGGAACAACCGCGAGCGAACCCGGAGGTACCCCCAGGCGAACAAGGAGTACGGAACGACCTGAAGGATCCCGAACCAGAGCAGTTGGGCAGAGACGTTCATGATCGGCGTCGGGTCCCACGAGCCCGCCTGGGCGCTCGCGATCACCGCGGAGAACTCGTTCCAGAAGGTGGAGAATTCGACCAGGGCGAGCACCAGGGCCGCCCCGAATCCGGACCAGAGAATTCCCCGGGCGACCCCGTCCGCGCGACCGTAGGGGAGCGCGACGAAGCCGAACGCGCACACGGTCGTGAAGACGAAGCTCCCGACGACGAGGAACGCGAGGTCCCAGCGGAAGGTCGCGAGCGCGGCGGCCACGGACTGTCCCGCCTGGGCCGTCAGCGAACCGGCGGCGAGTTGGAAGAAGATCTCCACGACCAGGAGGCCGGCGAGCCCGACGGCGAGCACCACCGTCCCGCGCGCGACCCACGGACGATGCGCACCGGAGAACGCGCGGCGTCCGAACCACAAGAACGCGACTCCCATGAGCAGCAGGAGCGCCCCGACGTAGGAGATCACCGGGATCCAGGACAGAAGGAATCCGATCACCATGAGCCGCAGGCCGGTCCACGTATGGTTCCGAAGCCGCGCGAGCATCGGGGGGGACGCTAATGCGGACGCGAAGGGCGCCGACATGAAGCGAAAGAACCGACCCGACTCGGAGCCTGGGACCGGCGGGCCACGCTTAACCTTGGCCCGAACTACGCCCGGAGACGCCCCACCGGTGTCCGCTCGTGTTAAACGAAGGTTTCACAATGTCTAAATAATCGTTATATTCTGTTAAACCGCGTGCGAACTGCTCGTGCCGACTCTCCGCCGGGCCGCTTCCTCGGCGTGCGCCTGACGCTCGAGGAGGAGACCCAGCTCGAACAGTTCCGCTCTCAGCACGACCTCCCGAACCGCTCCGAAGCGATCCGGGCGCTCGTCCGCGCGGCGGCGGAAACGCGCCCCGCGGACGTCAACGTGCCCGCGACGCTGCGGAACGAGCTCGAGGAGCTCGTCGAGGACGGCTACGCCCGGGACCTGGACAGCGCGGTGACGCTCGTCCTTACGCTCGGGCTCGGAGAGGTCGGGCGGATTCACGCGGAGCGACTGGCGGCGCTGCGAGACCACGCGCGCTCGTCGGCCGGCCGACGCGAGAACCGGAAGCGGGCGGACCGCGAGGGACGGGGACTCCTCGGGCGCTAGGTCCCCGACGCGGGATGGGGTTGCAACATGGAAACGATCGGGAAAGCGTGGAGCGCGCGGAGCGGATTCATCTGCCGACTGTGCCGTCA
>JASHVA010000135.1 GCA_030039715.1 Thermoplasmata archaeon
GTCGGGCCCGCGGGCTCGAACCGGTACGGCTCCGACACGAGGGCGCCCAATCGCGCGCCGAGCGTCTCGACCTCGGCGGGCGGTCCCGCCACGACGAGCGTCACGGCCCGGGCGACCTGGTTCGCCGCGTCGTTCTCCGAGTGCGCCGCGAGCAACCGGATGTGCGCCGGATCCGGAGTGCCGCCGGACCAGTCGAAGCGCGTCACGGTCGCCCGGCCCGTGATGACGGGTTCGGGCGCGTGGCGGTCGGGCCAATCGGGGGAGGGGTAGACCGACTTCCAGGTGCGGGCGATCTCGTGGAGGCCCACGAGCGCGCGACCGTAGCCGACCGCGTCCTGCAGCGAGACGGGCGCGGAGAACGAGCCGTCGAGGAACGCGACGCCGCTGCATCCCGCCGTGGTCTCGGGGCTGCCGTCGGGGATCAGCGCCACGTTCGCCCGCAGGAGCCGCTCGGGGGAGTCCGGCGGAAGCCGCTCGTCGTGCGCCTTGATCGCCTCGATGCCGCCCTCCCCGCCGGTCTCCTCGTCGCAGCACGCGAGGAGCCGGACGTTGCGGGGCGACGGCTCGGGGCCGTTGGCGAGCCGCCGCATCGCGAGCAGCGAGGCGACCACGCCGCTTCCGAGGTCGTCGGAAGCGCCCCGGCCGTAGAGCCGACCGTCGGCGCGCAACGTGAGCGAATGCGGCGGGCTCTTCCACCGGGGCAGCTGCTCGGCCGGCACGGGCACCACGTCGTAGTGGGCCAGGAGGAGCACGGTCTCGGGCGCGCCGACGTCGAGCTCCGCGATGACGTTGGGACGGTTCGCCCCGTGCCAGTCCGCGGCGTTGTCGCCGGCGACCACGGGGTCGTAGATCCGCGTCGAGAGACCGGCGGAGCGCGCCGCCCGGACGACGACGTCGGCCGTCCGGAGGTAGTTCGGCTTCTCCCACCGGCCGCGGACCGGATCCTCGAGGTTCGTCGGGGCGCTCGCGACCAACTGCGTCAGCCAACGGAACGCCTCTTCGTCGCCCAGGAGGGCCGCAGCGTTCCCCGTGGCCGCCTCGCTCGCGTCCATCCGGGCTCCCGGTTACTTGAGGGCGAAGGTGACGACGAGCGAGCTCGTCAGGAGGAGGAGGAAGGTCGCCACGACCATGTTGGTGAACATCGAGAGGGTGTCGCCGAGAGAGGTCAAAAGCCGAGCGGTGAAGCCGGGGCCGAGGACACGAACTCCGGGCACCTCTCGGGTCCCGAAGTACGCCTCGGCCGGGCCGAGGTTCGCCTTCGCCTGCGCGAGCACCGCGCTCGCCTCGCGTGCGAGCGCGTCGAGCGGCATGCGCTCCCCGACCGGGTTGATGCCGCCGTCGACCTCGTGCACCACGTGGTTGTCGGTGGTCAGGACCTCGGCGTCGTCCACGACCGCCTCGAGGGCGCGCACGATCGGCTCGCGGAAGCCGACGACGAGGTTGTTCCCGTCGATGAGGACGTAGCCGGAGGTGCGGCCCCCGGCGCGGACGGCGAGCGCCCGGATCCCCTGGGGCCCGATGCCGCTCGAGGCGATGTGGAACCCGCCCTTCGCGGCGACGCCGACCTCGACCGCGCCGTCCACGACCCGGGCCGCCGCGGCGCCGAGCGCCGCCCTCGCGTCGACGATCAGCTTCTCCGCCGCCGGCGTCCCGTACGTGATGTCGCCCTTCCCCTCGACGTAGGAGTTGTGGGCGTCGATGAGCGCGAGGCGCGGCCCGCCCGACGCCGCCAGCTCGCGGTCCAGGCGGTCGGCAACGCTGTAGGCGATGTCGTCCGTCGGCGCCGGTGCCTGGGTCACCACGACCAGCGCGACATCCCCGATCACCTGCACCCGGGCGAAGCTCCCCGGGTACGGTAGAACGAGCGGGCTGGCCCGGGCGGGGAGCGGGGAGGAGAAACCGGTGAGCACCTCCCGGCTCGCCCGTCCGATCCGCTCGACCTCCGCCTGGGTCGGAAGGTCGAGGTCGTGGTCGGAGGGGGTGTGGGGAACGAGGACGACGCCCGCCTCCGGGCCGAGCTGCTCGGAGAGCTTTCGGGGAAGGTCGCTCGCGCCCAGCGCCGCGAACGGACCGGGATGAACGGTCGGGAGGGCGACCGCGGCGTAGGGCCGGCCGCTCCGGCGGAACGCGAGCAGACCGACCTTGAGGTCGGCCGGGAACGAGAACTTCTCGAAGAACGCCTCGAGCGCACGGGTCGCGGCCGGGTCGCGTGCGGCGACGTGGTCGAGGAGCGGACGGATGAGCGAGATCCCCGAGCTCTGGAACTCGCGGCGGAGCGGCCGGTCCGCGGCACGGAGCAGCGCCACCGCGCAAAGGAAGCCGATCGCGAGGAAGAGGACCGTCGCCGCGAGCACGCGTGCGGTCGGGGGCGAGAGCACGAACAGACCGACCAGGGAGAGGACCGGCTGGAGGAGCGCCCCGGGCAACGACCGGCCGTGATTCGCCCGCGACAGACCGTAGAGGCTCATTTGCCGGAGCCAGACCGCCGGCCCGGCGAGGAACGCCCCGAGGAAGACGACGGACGGTGTCTCGGTCGGCCAGACCATCAACGCGCCGCGCCAGACGAGCGCGATCGGCAGTTCGAGCACGAGGACGACCGCGGCAAGGAAGATCGCCCGCCGCATCTCGAGTCGGCCGCCGAGCGCGGCGGCCAGCGGAGCGGTGGCGAAGGCGGCCACGAGGGCCGGTACGAGAAAGGCCGCGAGGAACCCTTCCGCGACGAGCGAGAGGCTGGGGTACCAGAACACGACGGCGAGCAGCGCACTCAGGACGGCGATGATGCCGATCGCGGCCAGCGGGCCCGGCGCCCGGAACAGGAGCGTGCCGCGATGGACCTCTCCGGGCCCTCCTTCGGGCGGGGACGCCTCAGCCGCCGCGACCACGTCGCACCTCCGCGAGAATCGACCGGAACCCCTCGCCGAGGCCTTCCTCCTCGGCGATCGTCCCCGTGACGAGGATCTGTGCACCGGCATCGAGGAGGGCACGGGCGTCCGCGCCCGAGCGAATCCCGCCCCCGACGATCAGCGGAATCGATAGGATCGCTCGTACCGTCCGGACCATCGGCGCCGGCACCGGCGCCGGAGCCCCGGACCCCGCCTCGAGGTAGACGAACCGCATGCCGAGGAGCTCCGCGGCGAGCGCGTAGCCCGCCGCGGCGTCGACCTCGTCGCGGGGCACCGCGTCGACCTGACCGACCTCGCCGACGCGCATCCCGGGCGCGATCACGAGATAGCCGAGCGGGATCGCCTCGAGCCCCATCTTGCGGACCGCGGGCGCGGCGCGGGCATGCGTCCGGATCACGAGCTCGAGATTGCGGGAGTTGAGGAGGCTCATGAACAGGAGGGCGTCGGCCTTCGGCGTGAGGGACGTGGCACCTTCGGGGAAGATCACGACGGGCACCTGGACCGCGCGTTTGACGGCGAGCGCGGCCTCGTCCATCACCTCACGCGAGATGCCCGTCGACCCGCCCAAGAGAATGAGATCGCTTCCGAGCTCGACCGCCCCGCGGGCGACGCGGGCCGCGTGCTCCCCGGGGGACTTGTCCGGGTCGATCAGCGTGAAGTGCACGGGCCCGCGCTCGAGACGTTCGTGGAGGTACCGCTCCACCCGGCCGATCCGAGGGGGGCTCGTCACCGGAACGCCACCGCCAGGAACGCGAACAGCGCCACCGTCATCGCGACCTTGCTCATCGTCTGCTCCCAGTGCAATCGGCCGGGAAGGAAGGCGATCGAGACGACGAACACCGCATCGGCGGCGACGACCAGACCGAGGTAGATAATCCCCGCGACGCTGCCGAGGGAGACGAACCAGAGGAGCGGCACGAAGCTGAGGACGATCGCGACGACGACCGCGCTCCGGGCGACTCCGCCTGCGAACGGGAGGCCGCGACTCTTCGGCAACGTGCGGCGGGCGACGTCGCCTTCCACGTCCTCCATGTCCTTGATGACCTCGCGGCTCAACGTCGCGAAGAACGCCATCGCCGCGAACGGCGCGAGGAGGAGCGCATCGCCGGCCGCCGCCCCGCCGTAGAGGAAGACGAGGGCGGTCAGACCGGCGACGATCGCGTTCCCCGAGAGGCCGGCCGCCTTCAGCCGGAACTCGTACGCCAGCATCGCGGCGAGCGCGACGGCGAGGATGATCCCCACGAGCGGGTAGACCAGGATCACCGGCAGCGCGAGCTCAATGCCGCCCGCGAAGAGACCGACCGCGAGGATCCGGGCCCCCTGGACCGAGATCGCCCCGGTGACGAGCGGCCGCTCGGGGTGGTTGATCCGGTCGCCTTCGATGTCCTCGAGGTCGTTCAGCACGTTGCCGCCCGCCGTCACGAAGGCGGTCGAGGCGGCGGCGAGCAGGACGTACGCCCAGAAGTCGAGCGACCCGGCGATCCCCATCCCGTGGGCCACGAGCCCTCCCACGACCGTTCCGACGAACGACACGCCGAGGTTGCCCGCGCGCACCAGCCGTAGCGCCGGATGCACGGCGGGGGATGGCCGGGTGACCCGCATAACCGTTTGGTTGAACCGGCCCGCCGGGGCGAAGTGCCGAGATTACTCCGCGGTGCGCGGCGCGTTATATGCCCGCCGGCCTCGAGAGGCTCGAATGCCCACCTCGGCGGTCGCACGACCCGCGGTATACTCGTTCCGTCTCGCGAACGGGCTGTCGGTCTTGCTCGCGCCCAATTCGGCGAGCCCGACGGCGAGCGTATGGGTCTGGTACCGTGTCGGCTCGAAGAACGAGCATCCCGGCATCACGGGGGCGTCGCACTGGGTGGAGCACATGCTCTTCCAGGGGTCGCCCCGGTACGGCAAAGGGGCGATCGACCGGGCGATCGTGAGCGTGGGTGGGGAGCTGAACGCCTTCACCGATACCGACCTGACGGCCTACTTCTCGACCGTTCCCCGCGAGCATCTCGCCATCCCGCTCGACATCGAATCGGACCGGATGACCCGGGCGCTCATCACCGACGAGGAGGTCGCGCGCGAACGAACGGTGATCCACTCCGAGCGAGAGGGGAACGAGAACTGGCCGGAGTTTCGCACGGAGGAGGAGCTGTACCAGCTCGCGTTCCGGGTCCATCCGTACCGCTGGGAAGTGCTCGGCCGACGAATCGACATCGAGACGATGTCGGCGGCGCAGCTCCGGGAGTACTATCGCCGTTTCTACGGCACTCGGAACGCCGTGCTCGTGGTCGCCGGGGGATTCGAGCGTTCGGCCGTGGAGAAGGAGGTGCGCCGTCGATTCTCCCCGCTCCCGCCGACCGGGGCGGACGTCGCGGTCGGCGACCTCGAGCCCCCCGCCCGGGGAGAGCGCCGGTCGGAGCTCTCGGGCCCCGGCACCACTCCGTACGTCCAGGTCGGTTGGCGAGCACCGGCGGTCCACGACCCGACGACTCCGGCGACGATGCTGCTCGATACGATCCTCGGCGGAGAGAGCCGGCTCTATTCGGCGGGGTCGGGTTGGGGCCGGGCGTCCGAGCATCCGGCCTCCCGGCTGTACCGGGGACTCGTCGATCCCGGGCTCGCCGTGCGCGCAACGAGCGAGTGGCGGCCGAAGGAGTATCCGGGTCTCTTCACGATCCAGGCCCAGGCGGCGAAGGGCGTCGACGCCGGTCGCATCGAAAAGGCGATCGACGCCGTGGTCGACCGCTTCCGGCGGAACGGGCCCACGGCCCGCGAGGTCTCGGACGCCCGGATCAAGGTGCGTCGCGGGGCGGCCTTGGCCTACGAGGGGGCTTCGCGCACCGGCTTCCGGCTCGGCTACTTCGCGCTGCTGGGAGGGAGCGAGTTCGAGGACCGCCTCTTCCGCTCCCTCCTTCGAGTCACCCGGCGCGAGCTGACCGAGCGAGCGCGGGAGCTATTCCGGGACGAGGCGCGCGCGGTCGTCACCTACACGCCGACGGAACCGACCGCGGAGGAGTGAGATGTCGGACCCGCTCCACCTCGAGTTCGGCCGGGACGCGGACGGGCTCCGCGTCGTACGGCAACCTCCGCCGGCCGGCGCGGCGAGCTTCTCGGCCACCTACGTGGGACCGGCCGGTTGGGGATTCGACCGGCCCGGCGAGGAGGGCGCGGCGCGCATGGCGAACCAGCTCCTCGCGGTCGCGGCCGGAAAGCTCGACCGCGTCGCGCTGGCGCGCCGACTCGACCGGGCCGGCGCCACGCTCTCCCGTCAGACGAGTCCCGAAGCCGGCGAGGTCACGATCTGGGGACCCGCCGAGGAGTGGCGCTCGCTCGTCGGGCTGCTCGCCGACGTCGTGATCCGTCCCCGGTTCGACCCGGAGGACATCGCGCGGGTCCGGCGGCAGTTCCTGGAGCGACAGCTGCGCCAGCGGACGCAGCCCGCGCACCGGGCGGAGTACGAGTTCCTCCGAGCGGTGTTTCCCGCCGGCCACCCGTATCGGGAGACGGGAATCGGAGACCGTCGGTCGGTCGAGCGCCTCGACCGCGCGCGGCTCCTCCGCTTCCACCGGGACCACTACACGCGCTCGCCGGCGTCGATCACGGTGACCGCCTCGGCCCCGCTCTCCGCGATCGAGCGCGCGGTCCGCGACGACTTCGGTGACATCGAGGTCGCGCGAGGACCGGAGCTCGCGCTCCCGTCGGTGCCCCACCAGCGTCCCCGGCGAGTGCAGGTCAACCTGCCCGGGCAGTCGCAGGTCGAGATCCGGGTCGGAGGCCCGTCCGTCGCGCTCTCCGCGCCGACGTACGCGGCCGCGTACCTCGCCAACGAGGCGCTCGGCGGGCGGCCGATGCTCTCGCGACTGTTCCAGCGCGTCCGCGAGGAGCGCGGCCTCGCCTACCACGCCTCGAGCCACCTCGAGACGATGCGCTACGGTGGGATCTGGTCGGCGGCGGCCGGCACGGGTGCGGACCGGTGGAAGACGGTCGTCCGGCTGCTGGAAGAGGAGCTCACCCGCCTCCGCCGTCGCGGCGTCCCGCCCGCCGAGCTCGCGAGCGTCCGGGAGAGCGCGATCGGAGAGATCCCGCTCGCGCTCGAGTCGACCGCCGACGCCCACAACCTCGCGGTCGAGGTCGCCTACCACGGCCTCCCGGAGGACCACTGGGCCCGGTGGCCCGGCGTCCTGCGCGCGATCGATTCCGGCGCGGTCCGGGCGGCGATCCCGAGCGGTTTCGACGCCGACCGATCGGTCACGGTCGTGGTCGGCTCGGTGGCTGACGCATAACCCCGGCGCACCGGCTCCTCGGCGGCGCCAATACGCACTTATACGTCCTCGTGCTACGGGCTCGCATGCGGCCCCAGCAGAAGGGAGAATTCCCGGCGCACGGGATGCTGCGGAAGAACATCACCATCACGCCCGAGGAGGAAGAGTTCCTCGCGCGGCACCCCGAGATCAACCAGAGCGCGCTCTTCCGCCAGATCGTCGAGAGCCTGATGCTCGCCGAGCGCAGCCCGAGCGTCGCGTCGACCCAGCAGGTCCGCCTCGGAAAGGCGGTCTACCGGTCCGGGGCGATCATGTTCCAGAAGCCCGGCGAGAAGCGCCCGTAGGCGCTCCCCCGGCCGTGCGCCGCTCCGCATCGCCGTCGGCCCGCCGGGGCCCGAGCCCCTCGAGGACCGGAAGGCGCGCATCGTCCGCTCGGGCGTAGAGGATCCCTTCGGCCGCCGGTGTCTCCGCCCACGCGGAGGCGGCCGTGGCGGCGTCGAGCGTAGCGAGCGCGTGGCGCGAGAGGATGTGCCCGAACGACCAGCGGCGTCGCAGCGCGAGCTCCGTGAAGTGGGGCGCGTAGTGCCCTCCCCCCACGGCGAGCGCGACCCGGTCTCTGGGTTCGACCCGAATCTCGGCCAGCGCGTCCGCGAGGACCCGTACCGCTTCTTCCGGCGGCGCGGGCCGAGTGCCGAACCCGATCTCCGCGAAGAACGCGGGCAGGCCGAGCTCGGGTCCGTGGTGGGTGGCCTCAAAGGTCGCCGGGAGCCCGGTCCGCCCCGAGGACTCGGAGAGCGACCGCAGCGTCGCGGTCATGCGGGCGGGGTCGGTCGGCACGAGCGTGCGAGGCCGGCCTCCGACCTCCGCGCGGGGACCGGGGTTCCCGAGCGGATGGACCGTGAGGCACTCGACGTTCTGCTCGCTCCGATGGATCGAGGGGAAGACGAGCGAGATCCGGCGGCGCGTGAGCCGGGAAGGGAGCCGGGCGTCCAGCCGCTCGTCGTGGATGTGGATCCCCGGCCGGCGCAGGAGGAGCGCGACGTCGGAGAGCTGACGAACCGGCGAGCCGTCGACGTGATCGTCCGTCGCCGGCGGCGTGCCCCACCGTTCTCCCACGGCACGCGCCACGGGATCGTCGTCGTACGTTACGAGAAGGTAGGTCGACTCCACGGGAAACGCTCCGGCGGGCGAACCCGGGGCGGGGGAAAGGGTTGGCCTTCGGCGGCGGGGTGCCGCCCTACCCGTGGTGATGCGCGGGAGCCACCAACGGCGCGTAGTCGCCGCCGTTGTAGATGTACGTCGCGTAGTAGTACGACGGACCGAAGTAGTCCACCGTCAGCGTCGGCGCGTTCTCATCGTACGGCAGTACGCCGATGGGGTTGACGGCTCCGTTGTACGGGTTCGGGTCCGCGGCCGTCGTGCCGTAGTCCCACCAGAAGTTCCCGCCCTGGACGGAGCCTCCGACGATGCTGCCCCACAGCGGCACGAGCGGGAAGCCCGGCGCGAAGTGGACGATCAGCGCCGACTGCACGGGGATGTTCCACGTCTCCGTGTACAGGAACGGGTCGTCCGAGTACAAGTTCAACGGCGCCATGAAGGCGGTCGTCGGGGTCGCCACGTAGTTGTTGTAGACGAGGTCGTTGCTCTCGGCGAGCTCGATCCCGATCCCCAGCGCGTACGACATCAGCGGGTAGAGCGCGTTCGGCGGCGAGATCTGGGTGAACGTGTTCCCCCAGATCGTGTTGTTCCCGCCGGGTCCGTTCGCCGGCCCGAAGATCGATCCCTCCGCGAACGAGAGGAGCGCCTGGCTCTCGGTCGTGAAGTGATTCGCGGCGATCAGGTTGTCCTCGGAGCCGTAGAAGATCACGTTGAACGTGTCCCAGCCGAGCGGGTAGTAGACGTAGGCGCCGAACCAGCCCGAGATGTTCTGGGCGCCGACCAGCGCCACGTGGCTCACGCCCCAGAACCAGAACTGGAGGTCGTTCGTCTGCGGCAGGTAGACGCCCGGATACTGGAAGTCGCTCGTCGCCGTGGTGAACGGCGCCGCGCTGTCGAGGTACGTCGTCGCGGTCGTCCCCTGGAGGTAGACGCCCGGATAGACCGGGAACGAGTAATCGTTGTACAAGCCGAAGACGGACGCGAGCGGAGCGTACTGATTGTTCACGATCTCGTACGGGTTGAACGTGGACCCAGTGCCGCCGTAGGAGATCCCCCGGAGCTCGGAGTTGGAGAACGCCCAGAGCGGGGTGTAGATCCCTTCCCGATAGTTCGACCGCAGGTCGACCGAGAGCCGCTCGGCCGAGCTCACCGTGAGCGAGAACGTCACGGGCGTGTAGTCGCTCAGCTCGATCGACACCGTGTACCGGCCGGGCGTGAGATAGAACGTCGGGCCGTAGAGCACCGACTCCGCGTACGGCTGCGAG
Organism: Thermoplasmata archaeon; assembly: GCA_030039715.1. Taxonomy (GTDB): domain Archaea; phylum Thermoplasmatota; class Thermoplasmata; order Lutacidiplasmatales; family UBA184; genus Lutacidiplasma. The sequence continues at coordinate 9,586 of JASHVA010000135.1, forward strand.
TACAGCGTGTTCTCGAGCGACGGGGAGTTGTTGAGCTTGGTGAACACCGCGAAGGCGTTCGCCGGACTCACGTCGAGCGTCACCGGCACCGTGCCCTCGGGAGCGCCCGCGTTCCAGAGTCCCTGCATGACCGACGGCCCGGTGGACGCCGTCCCCCACTCGGGGAGACCGGCCGGACCGCCGTGGCCGGACGCCCAGCCGATGTTCGCTCCGACCACGGTCTCGCCGGTCTCGCCGCCGTAGTTGAACGCCGACGGCACGGAGTCGTACGCCCCGGTCGCCGAGTTCAAGTACGCGAGCCCGAGCGTCGCGTCCGCGCTCGAGAGGTCGGCGTTGCTCCCGCCGTTCGGGCCCCCGAGGATGAGCTCGAAGTCGTCGGTGAGTCCGAGCGGGTTGTAGTTGAACCCGTTCGCGGTGTAGTCGGACGGGTGCGTCAGCGCCGGGGTGCTCGCGGCGAGCGAGTTGAAGATCACGTAGTCGTACGGCGCGACGAAATCCTCCGACGGGTCGGCGCTGCTCGAGAGCCCGACGGTGAAGTTCACGGCGTTGCGGCCGTCGACGATCGACGAGTTCATCAAGAACGTCAGGTCGAACGGATAGACGACCGGGAACGGAATGACCAGCTCGGAGTAGTAGTACCCGAGCTCGGCGTAGTAGTCGGTGCCGTACGGGCCGTGCGCGTAGAAGACGTTCGGCGTCATCGTCGCGGTGGGCGACGAGAAGTTCCACACGTTCGTGATCAGGATCATGAATCCGGAAGCGGGATAGAACAGGACGACATTCTGGGTCCAGAAGCTATAGCCCGGCGTGCCGAGCAGCGTGATGTTCGCGGAAACCGCGTTCAGCTGGATCCCGAAGGCGTCCGGCGAGGTCGAGACGAGGTCGGAGGCGAAGATGCCGGCCGACGAGGCGTCGAGAGTGCCCTCGAGGCTGGTGGTGTTCAGCACGGTCGGGATGACGGAGCTGCCCGGTCCCGAGCTCAGCCCGAAGTATCCGAGACCGGAGGGAGCCGGTGCGGCGGAGTAGAGGGGAGTCACGTGACCGACCGCTTTCGCGGCCGCGAGTTCGGCCGAGGTCGCGGACGGTCGGGGCACGGAGATGTCGCGCGAACTGATGCCGAGACTGGCCGTCTCGGCGAGCGCGTGCGCGGCGAGAGTCGAGGCCGCGTTCCCCGTGGACGGGACCGTTGCGGTCGCCGCGCTCACCGGCGAGGACGACGGTGCGGCGGTAGAGGCCGTGGCGGCCGACGCGCTCGCGACGGCCCCGCCCGGCGGCGCCGCGACGCTCGCGGAGGCCACACCGAACGCCCCGAACAGTCCCACGACGATCGCTACACTCAGCAACGCTCGCATGCGCAATGCTTGCATGGCACAAGCCCGAATTCCGGGACCCTTTTGAAGCCTTCGATTTTTGAAGTATAACCGCGGGGCCGAGCGAGAACTGTGCGCATCGCCGGCCGCCCCGGCGGGACCGCCGTGCCGAAAGGGCCCCGCGGAAGGGGGGATGCTCCCGGCGGGAGTTCCCCGAGCCGGTCCCGAGGGCCGGATCGATTTGAACCCGCGTCAGAGGCTCGAGAGGCCTCTATCCTTGACCACTAGACTACGGGAGCGCCCGGCCCCGTTAGGGGGTCGGCTCTTTGAGCCTTTCTCCGGTCGCGCGCTCGGCGCCGCTCGCCGGCTCGGTCCCTCCGCGACTCGGCCCGAAGCGCCTAAGAGCCGGCCGTCCCTCGTTACCGTCCGTGACTCCCCCGGTGAAAGCGAGGAGCGGCCACATCCTCCTCGACGTGAAGCGCTCGTACAAGGACCTCGTGAGGGTCTATCCCGAGATCCATCGTCGGGTCGTCGAGATGAACCGGCCGTTCGTGAAGGAGACCGACCCGCTCCTCCCCGAGGTGCTCCTCGACGAGAACCTGCGGGACTTGAAGGGGAACCGAAAGCCGACGGGCTACAACCGCCAGGACGCCTTCGGGCTCCGGCTCATCTTCCCGCTGTCGGACGAGCGCCGCGCGGAGTTCTACTTCACGAAGCCGGCCCGTTGCCAGGAGGTGGTGCAGATCACCGAGCAGGTCTCGGTCCTCCTGCGCCGCCGCGGGATCAAGCATACGGTCGAGTACGACCGGTTGCCGCTCGGTCCGCCGCGGGGGCCTCCGGGCGTCCCACCGATCGGCGCGGTCGGCGGCTTCCTTCCGAGCTAGGGGCTCACGGCTCGCTCGGCGGGCGCCGGAACGGCCAGAATGCGGCCGTCGGCGAGGCAGCCGGCGCGGGGGCCGGAGCGGGGGCCGCGGGAGCGGCGGCCGTGGGCGCGCTCTCGCCCTGCAGGAGGCGCAGCGCCTCCCGCGCCTTCTCGAGCGCCGCGGCGTAGTCGGTCTCGCGAAGGCGGATCGATTCCGCGAGGAGTTGCCGGGCGGCCGCCGTGTCGACCCGGTTCTGCTGCGCGCGGGCGAGCGCGGC
>JASHVA010000136.1 GCA_030039715.1 Thermoplasmata archaeon
ACGCGCCGCCCTTGCTCGATCAGCTCCCGGAGCGCCGCCGCGACGGGGGCGACCTCCGCCGGGTCCGGGACGGGCGTGTGGAACAGATCGCCCGAGATGAGCAGGAACTCGGCGTCGCGCTCCGATACGACCCGGAGCGCGCGGAGGACGCTCGCGCGGAGCGCCGCCCGCACGGCGGGGTCGCGGGGCCATGCCCCAACGTGCGCGTCGGCGATGTGGGCGAAGCGGAACCGCTCGGGCGGCATCCCCGCCCCTTACCGAGAGCCGGCGCCCGTGCCGGACCGTCCGCTCCCGGAGGAGGACGCCGGCGATGTGTCCCCGATCCGCTTGGAGATCGCGGCGAGGAGTCCCGCGCCCGCGCCCATCGCGAGGAGACCGACGAGCAGGAAGTCGTCCGCGGACGACGTGGCCGGGAGTCCGGGCGGCGGAGGCGGGGCCGGAGCCGTCCCGGGAGGCACCGCCACGGCGGGCCGGTAGGCGGCGGCGCGCGCCGCGTCGTTCGCCCGGGCGATCATTCCCTGCATCAGGGTGAAGAGCTCGGTCGCCTCCTCCATCGTGATCTGGCGACCGCGCAGGCGGCCGACCAGGTAGTTGTACCGCGATGAGCGGGAGCCCGCGTCGGTCGACGAGCTGTTCCCCGAGGCCCCTCCCGCGCCGTACATCGGTTCTCGGCGTCCCAAGGCCGGGGCCCATTTCAAGAGTGCCCCGCCGAGGGCGCACCGTTCGAGGACAGCTTATAGAGCCGCCCCGTCTCGACGGAGCGATGCCCGCCGAAAGCTCGTCCGGGTCCGAGGACCGGGACCGTCACTTGCACGTCCGCCTGAGCGACGACCACTCTTCGATCTACGACCTCGTTACCGAGTACCTCCAGGCTGCGGGAAAGGCGCCGGACTGGTACTGGCGCACGGCCGGCCGGCTCGAGGGGACCGACTCCGAGAACCTCGAAGAGCTCCTGTCGAGCGCGTTCGAGGCGGGCGCCTTCATCGCGCACGAGCACCCCGAGGACCTCGAGTTCCTCTGGGTCACCGAAGAGGAGTGCGAGAAGGAGCGGAAGCGCGAGGAGCACGGCGCCTCCCGCGAGGCCGCCAAGAAGGAGCGCTCCAGCCTGAGCCACTACGCCTGAGCGGTCAGCCTTCCACGCCCGCGGTCCAGCGGAGGCTCCCTCCGCCGTCCACGACCAGTGTCTCTCCCGTGATGAACCGCGCGAGGTCCGAGGAGAGGAAGACGACCGCGGCCGCGACGTCGTCCGGCTCCCCCCAGCGCCCGCGCGGGATACCCTTCCGCAGTGTCTCCCGAGGTCCCGCCGCCTCGTGCAGCGGCGCGGTCATCGCGGTCCGCACCCAGCCGGCGGCGACCGCGTTCACCCGGATCTTCGGGGCGAGCGCGAGCGCGAGACTGCGGGTGAGCGAGAGCATACCGGCCTTCGCGACCGAGTACGGGAGGAGCTCGGGCGAGGCGACGAGGCCACTGATCGACGCGACGAAGGTAACGGCGCCGCCGCGCGAGGCGAAGTGGGGTCGGGCCGACTTCACGAGCGAGTACGCTCCGACGAGGTTCGTCTCGAGCGTCTCGCGCCAGGCGGCGAGCGAGACCGCTTCCCAGCCGCGCGGCCCGGGGACGCCGGCGTTCGCGACCAGCACGTCGATCGCTCCGAGCTGGGTCCGCACCTTCTGGACGAGGTCCTCGGTCTCGTCGGGCTGGCCGGCGTCGCTGGCGAGCGCCACGGCGCGGCGACCCAGCCGCTCGATCGCGGCGACGACCTCGCGCCCGCCCTTAGCGTCCTTGCGATAGCTCACCGCCACGTCGGCCCCCTCGCCGGCGAGCGCGATCGCGATCGCCCGGCCGATCCCCCGGGAACCCCCGGTCACGAGCGCGACCTGGCCGCCGAACGGAGCGTCGTCCGTCATCGGAGCGCGATCCCCCCGTCGACGCCGAGCACGAGGCCCGTGACCCAGTCGGCTTCGAGGCTGAGGAGGTATCGAACGACGGGCGCGACGTCCTCGGGTTCGCCCCATCGGCCGAGCGGGGTCGCGGCGGCGACCATCGCGCGGTACTTCGGGTCCTCGTGACCGCCGCGGTTCATGTCCGTCCGGATGAACCCGGGCGCGACCGCGTTCACCCGGATCCGGGGCGCGAGCTCGAGCGCGAGCGCCCGCGTCAGCTGCTCGACTCCCGCCTTCGCCGCCTGGTAGGCGACCGCGCCGACGCCGGCGTGCGCCCCCAGGACGCTCGAGACGGTGACGACCGCGGGCCGCACGCTCTTCCGGAGGTACGGGAGCGACGACTGTACGGTGCGGAACGTGCCCTCGAGGTCGGTCCGAAGGACCGAGGAGAAGTCGTTCGGACCGGTCTCCTCGATCCCCGTGCCCCGGTAGACGCCCGCGGTCGTGACGACCCCGTCCAAGCGACCCTTCCACTCCCCGGCCGTTCGCACGAACCGTCCGATCGACTCGAGGTCGGTGACGTCGCCCGAGACGACCCGAGCCTCGACCCCCGCCTTCACGAGCTCGGCGCGGACCGCGTCCGCCCGGGCAGCGTTCGCCCGGTGGTGGACGACGACGTTCGACCCCGCACGTCCCAGCTCGAGGGCGATCGCGCGGCCGATCCCCCGCGAGGAGCCGGTGACGAGGACGACCCGCCCTGAAAGATCGAACACGCCCGGCGGATGGACGCGACGGAGGAAAAACCCTGACCTCAGGTTCCGGGCACCCTACGTCGCCGCTCGGGCGCCCGAACGGCCCGGCCTAGACCCCGATGATCGAGTGCGCGATGATCAGCGCGATGAACAGGATCGAGATCGTGTTCACGACCTTGATCAGCGGGTTGATCGCCGGCCCGGCCGTGTCCTTGGTCGCGTCGCCGACGGTGTCGCCGACGACCGCCGCCTTGTGCGCCTCCGAGTGCTTGCCGCCGAAGTTCCCGCTCTCGATGTACTTCTTGCCGTTGTCCCAGGCCGCGCCGCCGGTCGTCATCATCAGCGCGAGCGGGAAGCCGGAAACGATGACGCCGAGGAGGAGCGCGGCGAGGGCGACCGGGCCGAGGAAGAATCCGACCGCGAGCGGGGTCGCGACCGCGATGAGGGCCGGGACCGCGAGCTGTCGGATCGCCGTGACCGTCACGATGTCGACGCAGCGGCCGTAGTCGGCCCGCGCCTTCCCGTCCAGGAGACCCGGGATCTCACGGAACTGCCGACGGATCTCGAAGACCATCCGCTCCGCGGCGATGCCGACCGCGTTCATGAGGTAGGAAGTGAAGAAGAACGGAAGGACCGCCCCGATGACGAGGCCGGCGACGACGAGGGGCGTGCTGAGCGTGAGCAGGCCCGTGAAGGCGCTCCACGGCTGCCCCCAGTTCGACGCCGCCGCGAAGGTGTAGGCGGCGAAGAGGGCGAGCGCGGCGAGCACCGCCGAGCCGATCGCGTAGCCTTTGGTGATCGCCTTGGTCGTGTTCCCGACCGCGTCGAGAGGGTCCGTGATGGCCCGAGCCTCGGGCGGAAGGTTCGCCATCTCCGCGATGCCGCCCGCGTTGTCCGTGATCGGTCCGAACGCGTCGATCGAGATGATCATGCCGGTGACCGAGAGCATGCTGGCGGCCGCCAGCCCGATGCCGTACAGTCCGAGGTAGGGGTCGGGGGCCGTCGACGTCCCGTTCCAACCGGCCGCGGCGTACGCGATCAGGGTTCCCGCGACGATCACGATCCCCGGCATCCAGGCCGACTGGAGCCCGACCGAGAGTCCGCTGATGACGGTCGGTCCGGCGCCCGCCTGCGACGCCTCCGCGATCTTGTGGACGGGGCTGTAGCTCGCGCTCGTGTAGTAGTCCGTGATGACGACGATGAGGATCATCACGACCAGACCGACGACGGTCGCGGCGAAGATGCCGAGGCTGCCGTTCATGAAGTAGTAGTCGAGCAGGTACAACCCGACGATCCCGACCGCAGTGGTGGCTCCCAGGCCTTGGTACAGAGCGCCCATGATCGAGCCGCGCGCTCCCATGCGGACGAAGAATGTCCCGACGATCGTGGCGAGGATCGCCCAGGCGCAGACGAGGAGGGGAAAGAGCACCGCGTTCGGGAAGAGCGAGAGGAGCGCGGGATAGACGGTCGGCTTGCTAATGAGGTAGGCGAGCAACATCGCGGCCATCGCGGTCACGACGTAGGTTTCGAACAGGTCGGCCGCCATCCCAGCGCAGTCGCCGACGTTGTCGCCCACGTTGTCGGCGATGACCCCCGGGTTCCGGGGGTCGTCCTCGGGGATCCCGGCCTCGACCTTGCCGACGAGGTCGGTCCCGACGTCCGCCCCCTTCGTGTAGATCCCGCCGCC
>JASHVA010000137.1 GCA_030039715.1 Thermoplasmata archaeon
CCGCCGAACGGTCGGACGGATGTTCGGCACGGGGGTCGAGCTGCCGCTCGAGCGCCGCGAGCCGGAGCCGGAGGTCGCGGAGGTCCTTCTCGAGCTGTGCCAGCTTCGCGGCCATCTCGGAAGGGTCGTCGTCCGCCATCGGTACCGAATTCCCCACGGGATTGATAACTCTGCCCTCGCGCGCTCAGCCGGGGGCCTCGCGCCGAGCCTCGGCGGCCCGCACGAAACCCGCGATCGCCTCGGCGGTCTCGTTCGGCCGCTCGAGGGGAATCATGTGCCCCGTCTCCGCGAGGATCCGGATCTGGGCCCCGGGGATCGACTGGCGAAGGATCCGCCCGTGCGATGCGTCGACGACCTGGTCGTCCATCGCCTGCACGATCAGGGTCGGCATCTTGAGCGTGGGGACGCGCGCCTTCTCGTCGAACTTGGCCATCGCTTCGCTCCAGCGCGTCGCCGGCCCGAGATCCTGGTGCTTGACCGCCTCCCGAATCTGGTCGGCGAAGTCGAGATGGGCCTCGATCCAGTCCGGGTAGTACAGGTCCTTCAGTATCCGCAGAGCGAACGCATCCGGACCGTCGTTCCGGTAAGTGTCCGTCCAACGTTGGGCGATCGCCCGCGTGTGCGCATCGGTGTACGCCGAGCCCGAGATCGTCACGAGTCCGAGCACCCGGTCGGGATGGTCGAGCGCGAACCGAAGGGCGAGGAGCGCCCCTCCCGAGTGGCCGACGACGTACGCGGCGTCGATCCCCTTGGCGTCGAAGAGCCGCAGGAGATCTGCCTCCAGCTCGCCAAAGCCGAAGGTGGACTCCGGCGGCGAGGGGGAGCCCCCGTGCCCCCGGAGATCGACCGCGAGCACCCGGAACTCCTTCGAGAGCGAGGGGACCACGTCTCGCCAGACCGTGTGGCTGAGGCCCACGCCGTGGAGGAGGACAATCGGCACGCCCTGGCCGTCCTCCCGGTAGTGGAGATCGACCGGCGGCGCGTCGGGCACGCGCCTTCGACCCGCGGGGCGTATTTACTCTGTCCGCACGGCGCGGGCGCCCGGAGCCATCGGTAAATACCCGGCCCGAGGTAGTCCGGCCCGATGGCGCGCGGGGTCATGCTCGTGAGCGGCGGCATCGACTCTCCCGTGGCGATGCACTACATGCTCCGCCAGGGCCACGAACTCGTCGCAGTTCACATGGACAACCGGCCGTTCACGGACGACTCGCCGCTCGAGAAGGTGGTCGACCACCTGGCGATGCTGCGCGAGCGCTACCGCCAGCCGATCCCGCTGTACGTCGTCCCGCACGGCTCGACGCAGACGACGCTCATGCGGAACACGGACCGTCACGTCGGCTGCGTCCTGTGCCGGCGGTTCATGTGGCGCTCGGCAGAGCGCGTCGCCGAGCGGGAGGGAGCGACGTTTCTCGTCACGGGAGAGGCGCTCGGTCAAGTCGCCTCCCAGACGCTCTCCAACATGCACAGCGCGACGGTCGCGGTCGGCCTTCCGATCGTCCGGCCGTTGATCGGGCTCGATAAGCAGGAGATCGAGGCCGTCGCAAAGGAGATCGGAACGTACGGGATCTCGACCCGGCCCGGAGTTTGCTGCCAGGCCGTCCCCGACCGGCCGGCGACGCGCTCGAACCTCGTTCAGATACTGCGCGAAGAGGAACGGGTCGACGTCGAGCAGATCATCGACGACTGCGTGCGCAAGGCGATCATCCTCTGAGCGTCCGGGTCACTCAGGACCCGGGCCGCCCAAGCCGGGGAAGGGGTTCCCTCGCGGGGCCTACAGGTACTGCTTGTCGTTGTAGCAGTAGTACCGGCTGTACTGCGGGACCCACGTGCCGGGCTGGCCGCAGGTCGGGCAGAACGGAGCCTGAGGCGGAGCGGCCGCCGGGGGCGGGGCCGCCGCCATCGCTGGGGCCGGAGCCGCGGCCGGGGCCGCTTGCGGGGGCGGAGCGCCGTAGGCGGGCGGGGGCTGCTGGTACATCGGCTGCTGCGGCGGGTAGCCTCCCTGGGGTGGGTACCCGCCCTGCGGGGGCTGGCCGCCCATCATCGCCCGCTGGGCGTTGATCAGCGGGTCGAACTTGATGTACGCAATCAGCAGCAGGATCCCGATGATGATCCCACCGAGGATGAACCCGAGGATCATCCAGATGAGCGTCGCGCCCTTCGCCTGCTCGTACTGGCGGTTGTTGACGAGCGTCTCGAGGTCCTTCATCTTCATGTAGATGATGAAGTCGAAGACCCCCCAGATGACGACGAGGATGGGGAAGATGAGCACCGCGCCGAGGGAATAGCAGAGGTTCCCGACGATCGCGGTACACGCGTCGTAGGCGACGATCACGGCAGCGACGTACGCCAAGCCGCCGAGCAGCAGCAGGATTCCGAAGATCAACGCGAGGATCCGCGTGATGTGGAACATCGACTTGATCGACTGGGCTTCCGGAGGCTCCTGGTAGTATGGCTGCTGCACGTTACCACCTGACTGGGACTGCTCGCGCCACGGGCGCGTCCGGTACATAAATCTACGCAACTTCACCTCCCGCGCACCGTCCGGGTGGCGATTTCGCCGGTCGGGCCGCGGACCGAAACCTTCTGGACCTTCCCCGGATTTGGCCGACGTGATTCCATGTATCGTCGGCTCCGGCTCTGCTCGAACAACGGCGGGTATGAGGCGATCCCCGACCCTCCGCTCCGGCTCGACCTCGTCGCCGTGCGGGACCGGCTCGAGCGGGAGGGGATCGCGGTGGTCGACGCGAGGGTCATGTTGCTGGCCGCCACGGACCCGGAGGTGACCGTCAGCCGCTCGGGGCGACTCCTGTTCAAGACGCGCGACCCGGCGGCGGCCGAGCGCGCCTTCCAGCAGCTGCGCCGCTGGCTCGACCTGCCGGGAAGCGAGGTCGACGACAAGATCCCGCGGCGGGGCGGCATAGCCTAAAGTCCGTCGCCGGTCTCGTCAGTCCCGGAGGCCGTGATGCGCGAGACCTGGGTCGTCGGCGCCGGCTCGAATCGCTTCGGCAAGATGCGGGAGACGGGGCGCGAGGCCGCGACCCGGGTCTCGCTCGAGGCGATCCGCCAGTCCGGCCTCGAGCCGAAGGATATCGGGTACACGTTCGTCTCGAACTGCTTCGGCCTGACGGAGAAGCAGGGCCACGTCGGCCCGCTCATCAACGGCGGGCTCGGGATCCCGGACGTCCCGTCGTGCACCATCGAGTCGGCGTGCTCGTCCTCGAGCGCGGCCCTGCACGAGGCGTTCGTACACGTGGCGGGCGGCTTCACGGACGCCGCGCTCGTAGTCGGAGTCGAGAAGCTCTCGCACCTGGACACCCTTACGGCCACGAGCTACTTCGCCGAGGCGGCGGACTACGCCTTCGAGACCAAGAACGGCGCAACGTTCCCCGGCCTCTACGCCACCCTCGCGAACGCCTACCAGAAGGCGTTCCCTATGCGGCCCGAGGTGCTGGGGTCGGTCGCGATCAAGAATCACGCCAACGCCGCGCGGAACCCGCACGCGCAGTTCCAGAAGGAGATCTCGATGGATACGTACCTGAACTCCCCGATGATCGCGACGCCGCTGCGTCTCTACGACTGCTGCCCGTTCTCGGACGGCGCGGCCGCCGTCGTGGTCGCGGCGAAGGAGTTCGTGAAGCAGCCGGTGACCGAGCCGCTGGTCGTGCGCGCGTCGGCGCGGGCCGGCTCGGTCACCGAGATGCAGGACCGTCCGGACCTTCTCGGGCTTCCCGCGACCCGGACGGCGGCGGAGAAGGCGTTCCGGCAGGCTAGGATCGAGCGCGCCCAGATCGACTTCCTGGAGGTTCACGACTGTTTCACGATCGCCGAACTGTTCGCGCTCGAGGACCTCGGATTCCTCCCGCGGGGCACGGCCGGGCGGGCGGAGGTCGACGGCGTGACGGCGCGCGACGGGAAGCTCCCGGTGAACCCGTCGGGCGGGCTCAAGGCGAAGGGGCATCCGGTCAGCGCGACGGGCGCGAGTCAGGTGGTCGAGATCTTCGAGCAGTTCAATGGGCTCGCGAAAGGCCGCGAGGTGCCGAAAGCAGAGATCGCGCTCGCCCACAACGTCGGCGCGACCGGTGGCTCCTGCTCGGTCCACATCTTCTCCCGGCGGTAGAGGGGGGATCGGCGCGACGGACGAACTTCCCCGGGCATCGCACTCCATCGAGGAGTTCGTCCACGGCTACGAGGAGGACCACCGGCTCCGCGGCTTCCGGTGCCCGAACTGCGGCCTCGTCACGGCGACCTGGTCGCTCGCCTGCCCTCGCTGCGGGAAGGCGGACCTCGAGGAGACGACCCTCGGAGAGCGCGGGGCGGTCGTCGCGTTCACCGTGCTCTCGGTCCCGGGCGATGAGTTCCTCAACGACGCGCCGTACGCCTATGTGGTCGTGGAGCTGGACGGAGGTGGCCGGGTCACCGGCTGGATGCCCTCGGTGAAGTCGGAGAGCGACCTCGAGATCGGGACGCGCGTCCACTTCGTCCCGAGTTACAAGCCCGGCGTCCAGTTCGCCAAGGACTCGGCCCCGCCGGCATCGGGGTGAGCGAGATGGCCACGTCCGATATCGACCGGATCTGGCTGAAGAACTATCCGCCCGGCGTTCCGCCGACGGTCGAGATCCCCCCGGTCTTGTTGACCGAGCTCATCGAGGCGAGCGTCCAAAAGTGGGCCGACCACACGGCGTTCATCCATTACGGCGCGAAATGGTCGTACCGGCGTTTCTGGGCGGAGAGCGAGCGCCTCGCCGCCGCGCTCCGGCGGGACGGCGTCGGCCCCGGAGACCGGGTCGCTCTCTACCTCCCGAACTGCCCGCTCTACCCGATCGCGCTGTTCGCGATCTGGCGGCTCGGCGCGATCGCGGTGCAAGTGAGCCCGCTCTATGTCGGCCAGGACTTGAGCCGGATCCTCCGCGACGCGGGCCCGAAGGCGCTCGTCACGCTCGAGATCCTCTTCCCGAACGTCGCGAAGGTCCGCACCGACTACCCGGTGCCGGTCGCGTACGTGGCCCGTCTGCGGGACTATTATCCCTGGTACGTCCGCCCGTTCGTGAACTCCGTCCTGCGGAAGCGAAAGCTGCCGACGGACTTCCCCACCGAGGCGTGGGTCCATCCCGTCTCGGCGGCGCTGCGCTCGCAGGACCGCGTCGCGCTCTATCGGGGCGATCCCGCCCGCACCGTCGCGGTGTACCAGTACACCGGCGGGACCACGGGGATCCCGAAAGCGGCGATGCTCACGCATCGGAACCTGGTCGCCAACGTGACGCAGGCGAACGCGTGGAACACGACCCGGGTCCCCGGGGCGGAGGTGATCCTCGCGACGGTCCCGTTCTTCCACATCTACGGGCTGACGATCGCGCTCCTCCTCGGCCTCTCCGACGGGGGAGCGATCGTGATGCAGACGCGGCCGGACGTTCCCGAGCTCCTCCGCCTCATCGACAAGTACCAGCCGACGCAGTTCCCCGGCGTGCCGGCCCTCTACAACGCGTTCAACAACCAGCCGGACATCGCGAAGCACCGCATCCACTCGATCAAGTACTGCCTCTCGGGCTCCGCCCCCCTTCCGGTCGAGGTGGCCCGGAAGTTCGAGGCGCTCACCGGGGGCTCGCTCGTCGAGGGGTACGGCCTGAGCGAGACCTCGCCGGGAACTCACGTGAACCCGCTGAGCGGAGAGCGCCGGCCCGGATCGATCGGCCTCCCGCTCCCGAACACCGACCAGCGGATCGTCGACCTCGAGACCGGAACCCGCGTACTCCCGCCCGGCGAGGTCGGAGAGCTCTCGATCCGGGGTCCCCAGGTGATGCTCGGATACTTCGGCCACCCCGAGGAGACGGCGGCCGTCCTGAAGGACGGCTGGTTCCGCACCGGCGACGCGGCGCGCGTCGACTCGGACGGCTTCGCCTACATCGTCGACCGGAAGAAGGACATGGTGAACGTCGGGGGAATGAAGGTCTACCCCCGGGAGGTCGAGGAGGTCCTCTTCCAGCATCCGGCGGTCGCGGACGCCGCGGCGGTCGGGGTGCCCGACGCGACGCACGGCGAGGTGATCAAGGCCTACGTCGTGCTGAAGCCCGGAGCGAGCGCGACCGCCGAGGAGCTGATCGCGTTCGTCCGGGAGCGGATCGCCCACTACAAGGCGCCGAGGTCGATCGAGTTCCGCGACGCGCTCCCGAAGAGCGGGGTGCAGAAGGTGCTGCGGCGGGTGCTGCGCGAGGAGTCGGCGGCCCCGGCCCCGCCGGCTACAGCCCCCGGGCGATGACGTCGCGCGAGATCACGACCCGCTGGATCTCGTTCGTCCCCTCGAAGATCTCGCTGATGCGGGCGTCGCGGTAGGCCCGCTCGATCGGCGTCCCGCGGATGTAGCCCAGCCCGCCGTGGATCTGGAGCGCCTGGTCGATCACGTCGCTCGCCCACTCCGAGGCGAGGCACTTGACGACCGCCGCCTCGCGCGTCTTCTCCGCCCGCTCGAGCCGGCTCCACTTCTTCGGGTCGGTCCCGAGGCGGTCCTGGTGCTCGGCCGCGTGGTAGACCATGAACTTGAGCGCGTGCGCCTTCATCGCCATGTCGGCGAGCTTGAACTGGATCGCCTCGTACTCGCTGATGGGGAGGCCGAACTGCGTCCGGTTCTTGGCGAACTCGAGCGCCTCCGTCGTCGCGGCCTCGATCCCGCCGAGGCTCGCCGCGCCGAGGGAGACGCGGCCGACGTCGAGCGCGGTCATCGCCGCGTGGAAGCCCTTTCCGACCTCGCCGAGCACGCGGTCCGGTCCGACCCTCACGTGGTCGAGGATGAGCTCGGCCGTCGACGTGCCGTGAAGGCCCATCTTCTTCTCGCAGCGGCCGACCTTGAAGCCGGGAAGGTTCGTGTCGACGATGAACGCCGTGACCCCGCCGTTCGGTCCGAGCTTCACGTCGTTGCCGGCCATCAGGATCACCGTATCGGCCTCCCGGCCGTTCGAGACGTAGATCTTGTTGCCGGTGATCTCCCAGCCATCGCCCGACGGCTCCGCGACCGTGTGGACGGCCCCGGAGTCGCTCCCCGAGCCGGGCTCGGTCAGGCTGAAGGCGAGGAGCTTCTCCCCGCGGGCCGCGGGGACGAGCCACTTCTGCTTCTGCTCTTCGGAGCCGTAGTAGAGGAGCGGCGTCGTCCCGAGCGACGTGTGCGCCCCCACGATCGTACCGTGCGAGGCGTCGACCTTGCCGAGCTCCTCGAGGAAGATGCAGTAGCCGACCTTGCCGAGGCCGAGCCCGCCGTACTCCTCGGGGATCGGCACGCCGAAGTATCCTTCCGAGCGCATCTTCGCGACGGACTCGCGCGGGAACTCCTCCGTTTCGTCCATCGCCGGGACGACCGGCGCGACCTCCTTCTGCAAGAAGGCGCGGACCGCCGAGCGGAACGCCTCCTGGTCCGCGGTGAACGAGAAGTCGATCGCCATCGCCTACTTCCCCTGGAACTTCGGCGGCCGGCGTTCGACGAACGCGGCGATCCCCTCGCCGAGGTCCTCCGAGTTCAGCACTTCGGTCTCGAAGAGATGGGTCTCGTTCTCGATCCCCTTCGCGAGCGGGAGCTCGCTGCCCTCGACGATCGAGCGCTTCGCCGCCTGGACGGCCCTCGGCGCGCGCTGGGCGATCGTGTGCGCCAGGTCTCGGGCCGCCCGGAGCTCCTGACCGGCCGGCACGGTCTTGTTCACGAGGCCGATCCTGAGCGCCTCCGCGGCCGAGATCATCGCGCCCGTGAAGATGAGCTCCTTCGCCTTCGCGACGCCGACGAGCCGGGGCAACCGCTGCGTCCCGCCGTAGGCCGGGAGGAGCCCGAGCGTGACCTCGGGCGCTCCGAGCTTCGCCGACTCTCCCGCGATGCGGAGGTCGCAGGCCAGCGCGAGCTCGAGTCCCCCTCCGAGCGCCAGGCCATTGATCGCCGCGATGACGGGCGCGCGGAGCGCGCCCAGCCGTGCGTAGATCGCCAGCCCCCGGCGAGCGACCTCGGGCGCCGACGTGAGGTCGAGCGTCGCCATCTCCTTGACGTCCGCGCCGGCGCTGAAGTACTGTCCCTCGCCGGTGAGCACGACCGCGCGCACCTTCGGGTCGGAGGCGAGTTCGCCGATGCGCCGGTCGAGGTCGGCGAGGAGGCTCGTCG
>JASHVA010000138.1 GCA_030039715.1 Thermoplasmata archaeon
CGAGATCACACAACCGCTCACCGCGATGACCTTCATGACCGGATTCCGCGGAGTCGTAGCGGGCCCGCGCCATAAAGGCTGTGCCCGCGCGTCGCGCTTCGGCACGCGCCGGCGTCCCGAACGGACGGGCTTAGCGACTTCCGAACGGTACGCGGCGACCCGAGGGATCGCGGTGCGACCGGCCGAACTCCGGGAGCGGCAAGAGGCGCTCCGCCGGGAATACGGGCCCGTCGACGCAGACGTGGTACGGCCCGAGCGCGCAGGCGTCGCACATCCCGAGAGCGCACTTCATGTGCCGCTCGGTCGAGCAGAAGACCGGCACGCCGGCCGGCTCGGCGGCGCGCGCGACTTTCTCCATCATCACCTCGGGGCCGCAGGTCCAGACGGCGTCGAACGGTTCCTCCCGGAGCAGCCGATCGGCGACCCCCGTCACGAACCCACGGGTCCCGTCCGAACCGTCGTCGGTCGCGACCTCTACGCGCGCGCCCATCGATTCGAACCGCGCGCGGAACAGGAGCTCGGGAGCCTGGGTCGCCCCGAGCGCGACGACGACCCGGCTCCCGCGCCGTGCGGCCGCCTCGGCGGCCGGAGCGAGCACCGCCGCGCCCGAGCCTCCCCCGACGACGAGAATGCGGCGCGCCGCGAGGTCGAACCGGTTCCCGTACGGCCCGCGGATCCCGACCCGCGCGCCGACTCCGAGGTGCTGGACGTTGCGGCTCGTCTCACCCATCGCCTTCACCGTGACGCCCTTCGACTCCGTGTCGGTGTACGAGAGGGACATCGGCAGCTCGTCATCGCCGGGAAACCAGATCATCACGAACTGACCGGGCTCGGCGGTCGGCGGGTACCGGAAGCGCAGCGTCACGGTCGACGGCGTCTCGAGCACGCGCTCGGTCACCTCGACGATCGTGCGCACGGCCGCGGTAGGGGCCGCGAGATATAGCCCCTCGCGCGCCGCACCGGCGAACGGGACGCTCAACGGCGCGCCGGGTGCGCGGCGCCGACCGCCGACGCAACCGAAGGGTAGCCGAGCGCGTCGAGCCTCCGGTCGAGGTCGTGCGCAAGCTCGCCGAAGACGCGGATGCCCCGTTGCGTCACCGCGGTCCCGACCTCCACGGCGCTCGCGCCGGCCATGAGGTACTCGAGCGCGTCCTCGGCCGTGGAGATGCCCCCGATCCCGATCACCGGGATCCGAATCCGGTCGTAGATCTGCCAGACGCAGGCGAGCCCGGCCGGTTTGATGGCCGGACCGCTGAGCCCGCCGAGGCCGTGCGCGAGGACCGGTCGGTGGAGCTCGGTGTCGATCGCGAGACCGCGGATGGTGTTGATCGCGCTCACCGCGGCGGCGCCCGCGCGCTCGGCCGCCTCCGCGAGGCCGGCGGGATCGGGCGTGTTGGGCGTGATCTTGGCGATGACGGGGATCGGGACCGCGCGGACCACCGCCCCCACGATCGCCTCCACGTCGGCGGGTTCGCTCCCGACCTCCGTGCCGTACCCCTCCGCATGCGGGCAGCTCAGGTTGAGCTCGAGGGCCACGACGCCGGTGGGGGCCATCTCTCGGGCCAGCGTCGCGAACTCTTCCGCATCGCCACCGAAAATCGAGCCGATGACGGTCGCCCCGCGCGTGCGGGCGACCGCGATCTCGCGAGGGTACTCCTCGATCCCCGGATTCGGAAGTCCCATCGCGTTCAGAAGCCCCCAGTCACCGTAGCTCTCGATCGTCGGGTTGGGGTACCCGGGACGGGCGGCGCTCCCGATCGACTTCGTGACGACCGCGCCGGCGCCGGCGTCCCAGGCACCGGCGAGCGACTCTCCGCTCTCGCCCCAGATCCCGGAGGCGAGAACGAACGGGTTGCGGAGGGCCAGCGGCCCGACACGGACGCTCAGCTCCGCCACGACGGGCGGCCACGGGTATCGACCTTAAATCGCCTCGGACGGGTGACCGCCCCCGATGCACCTCGACCGCCTGACCGACGCGGCCCGGGGGGCGCTCGAAAAGGCGTTCCAGCGGGCCGCGGAGCTGCGGCACGCGTCCGTCGAGCCTGACCACCTGCTCGCGGGGTTGCTCTCCTCCGACGACGGCACCGCGACCGCCTTGCTCGGCGCGCTGCACGTGCCGGTCGATCGCCTGCGCGCGCGCCTCGACGAGCGGCTCGCGGCGCTTCCGACGGCGGAGCACGTCGCTCCCTCGGACCAGTACCTCTCCCGCGGCCTCTCCCAAGTGATCGAGGCGGCGGAGAAGGAGGCCGCGCGACGCAAGGACCGGTACACGACGGCCGACGAGCTCCTGCTCGGTCTCGCCTCGGTCTCGGGCCCGACGCGCGAACTGCTCGAGGAGTTCGGCGTCCGCCGCCCGGCAATCGAATCGGCCCTGAAGGACCTGCGGGGGACCGGGCAACCGGTCGCGAGTCGAAACGAGGAGGCCCAGTACCGGGCCCTCGAAAAGTACGGGAAGGACCTCACGGCGCTCGCCCGCGACCGGAAGCTCGACCCCGTGATCGGCCGCGACGAGGAGATCCGACGGGTCGTTCAGATCCTCTCGCGGCGCACGAAGAACAACCCGGTCCTCATCGGCGAGCCGGGCGTGGGCAAGACGGCGGTCGTCGAGGGACTCGCGCTCCGCATCGCGGTGCGCGACGTGCCCGAGGGGCTTCGCGAGAAGCGGATCGTCGCGCTCGACCTCGGTTCCCTCCTCGCGGGGGCGAAGTTCCGCGGGGAGTTCGAGGAGCGCATGAAGTCGGTGCTGCAGGAGGTCGAGCGCTCGGAGGGCGCGGTCATCCTCTTCATCGACGAACTCCACACGCTCGTCCACGCGGGCGCGACCGAGGGGGGTGCCCTCGACGCGTCGAACCTCCTCAAGCCCGCCCTCGCTCGGGGGGTCCTGCACTGCATCGGGGCGACGACGACGGCGGAGTACCGGAAGTACATCGAGAAGGACGCGGCCCTCGAGCGGCGGTTCCAGCCGGTCACGATCTCCGAGCCGACGGTCGAGGACACGATCTCGATCCTCCGCGGCCTGCGGGAGCGGTACGAGCAGCATCACGGCGTCCGAATCCTCGACACCGCGCTCGTCGCGGCGGCGACGCTCTCCGCCCGGTACATACCGGATCGGCACCTCCCGGACAAGGCGATCGACTCGATCGACGAGGCCGCGTCGATGGTGCGGCTCACGCTCGACTCCCGGCCGACCGAGCTCGACCAGCTCTCGCGGCGCATCCGCCAGCTCGAGATCGAGCGCACCGCCCTCGCTCGGGAGAAGGACCCGGCGTCCCGCACGCGTCTCGGGCAGCTCGAGAAGGAGCTCGCGAACCTGAAGGAGCGGGAGTCGACGCTCCAGGCGCGCTGGAAGAAGGAGCGCGAGCACGTCGAGCAGCTGCGGGCGCTCCGCACCCAGCTCGAGCAGGCGAAGTCCGACGGGGAGCAGGCCGAGCGGACCGGCGACCTCGAGGCGGCGGCGCGGCTGCGCTACGGGACGATCCCCGAGCTCCAGAAGAAGGTGGAGGCGCTCTCGAAGTCCGTCGAGGGCGAGCGCGAGACCGGTCTCCTCCGGGAGGAGGTCACCGACGAGGACGTCGCGCTCGTCGTCTCTCGGTGGAGCGGCGTTCCGGTGAGCCGGATGCTCCAGGGAGAGAAGGACCGACTCCTGCACATGGAGGAGGAACTGAAGCAACGGGTGGTCGGCCAGGACGAGGCGGTCACCGCCGTGGCGAAGGCCGTGCGGCGCTCGCGCTCCGGGCTCGGGGACCCCAACCGGCCGATCGGCTCCTTCCTCTTCGTCGGCCCGACCGGCGTCGGGAAGACCGAGCTCGCGAAGGCCCTCGCGACGTTCCTCTTCCACACGGAGAAGGCGCTCGTGCGGATCGACATGAGCGAGTACATGGAGAAGCACACGGTCGCGCGCCTGATCGGAGCACCGCCGGGCTACGTCGGGTACGAGGAGGGAGGTCAGCTGACGGAGCGCGTCCGGACGCACCCGTACACCGTGCTCCTGTTCGACGAGATCGAGAAGGCGCACCCGGACGTGGTCAACGTGCTCCTCCAGCTGATGGACGACGGCCGGCTGACGGACGGGCAGGGCCGCACCGTGGACTTCCGCAACACGCTCGTCATCCTGACGAGCAACCTCGGCTCGGAGCTCATCCAGGACGCGCGGTCGGACGAGGAACGGCGGAAGCTCCTCGAGCCGGCGCTCCGCGCCCACTTCCGGCCCGAGTTCCTGAACCGGCTGGACGAGATCGTGATCTTCCACGCGCTCGGGGAGCGCGAGATCGCCGAGATCGTCGATCTGCAGCTCGCCCAGGTGGAGGCGCGCCTCGCCGACCGGCGCATCCGGCTGAAAGCGACCGAGGCGGCGAAGAAGCGCCTCGCGGGCGCCGGTTTCGACCCGCAGTTCGGGGCCCGACCCTTGAAGCGCACGATCCAGCGGTTGGTCGTCGACCCGCTCACGGCGAAGCTCCTCGCCGGCGAGGTCAAGGACGGGAGCGAGGTATCGGTCGACGCGACCGGCGACGCGATCTCGCTCTCGATCGGGCGGCCCCGGGCCGGGAAGGCGTCCGCGTGACGACCGGCGTGACCGTCGCGGTCGTCGGTTCCCCTCACGTCGCGAAGGAGCTCGGGAAGAAGGGCACGGCCTCCGACCTCACGCTCTACCACGCGGTCCGGGACGACCATGCGCTCACGCTCGTGGAGGCGGCGCAGTTCCCCGAGAAGTTCCTGCCGTTGCTCGACGCGCTCGCGATGGCCGACCGGTGCCTGCTCGTCCTCGAGGAGCTGAATCGGGCCGTCGCCGAGGCGATCGCCACGGTCGATGTGTTCGAGCTCCCGACCACCGTCGTCCTCGGGACGGGCGTGGGGGCCGAAGAGGTCGGTCGGGCGCTGAAGGGGAGCCGGCTCGAGTCGGCGGAACGCCG
>JASHVA010000016.1 GCA_030039715.1 Thermoplasmata archaeon
GCGTTCGTCGCCCGGGCGCGTGAAGGCGTACACCTGCTGACCCTGGAAGGTCGCAGCCTGAGTCACCAAGTGCGCCGAGGCCCCGAAGCCATAGAATCCGACCCGCTCGGCGGGCCCGGCGAGTCGGAGAGCTCGGTATCCGATCAGGCCGGCGCAGAGCAGGGGGGCGAGCGCTGCGTCGGCCCCGACCGAAGGCAGGGGGAAGGCGTACCGCTCATCGGCGATCGTGAACTCGGCGTACCCGCCGTTCCCGTCGTATCCCGTGAAGCGCCCTCGGTCGCAGAGATTCTCGCGGCCGGAGCGGCAGTATCGGCACTCTCCGCACGTCCAAGCGAGCCACGGCACGCCCACCCGGCTCCCGACCGAAAAGCGGTTGGCGGAAGGGCCGACCTCGTCTACGACTCCAACGATCTCGTGACCGGGGATGATCGGAAGTTGGTGAGGCGGCAATTCGCCGTCGACGATGTGGAGGTCGGTCCGGCACACGCCGCAGGCGCGGACCCGGATGCGGACCTCGCCAGGTCCCGGTTTCGGCTCCTCGGGGCTGGCCGCCCGAAGTGGTTGGTGAGCCTGCTCAAGAATCATCGCTCGCATCGCGTACCTTCGGCTCGGGTACGAAGACGCCCCGGTCGTATACGGCCCTAGGTCCGGACCGGTACCGGTCGCCCGAGCCTTCGCTGCCGAGGCCTCGAAAGAATTTTGTCATCGACCCCACCTCGTAGCGGACGATGTTCGCCCGGGCGCCCGTCGCCGATGCGCGGCCCCGGCACTGGTCGCTCGAAGCGCGTCGCAGGTCCGGAGTCTCTGACATCGTCGCCGCGATCCTGCTGGTCGCGATCGTAGTCGTCCTGGCCGCGGTGGCCTACCTATTGGACGCCCGGCTGGCCAACAGCGGCGGCGATAAGGACCCCATTGGCAGCGCGTTCGCCACCGGTTCGGCCGCGCCTTCGACCTGCCCCACGGGCTCGACGTATACCGTCCGAGGCTGCCTCGCGGGGGACCACGTATACGATCTCTCCGTCGAGTCGTCTCACGTCACTTTCGCTGACGTGAGGTTCGAGGTGCGCACTCTCGCGGGCTCGCCGTACGTCGCGCCCTCGTTCGGTGGGTTCTCGGTTCTCACGCTATCGGGGGTGGTCGTCGCCCAGTCAAGCCCGACTTCCATGACGCTCGCGATGATGTCGGGTTTCGGCACATACAATTCGAGCTCGACCGCTTGCAACGGAGCCCCGTGCTCTCCCTCCACCCCGATCACGAGCTTCTACTACATCGTCGTGGACGTGGGCACCAGCAGCATCTCGAACGATGATTACCAGTTCATTGTGGTGGGCGCGGGTTCGTACACCGGCACGACGCTCCCGATCACGCTCCCCTAGAGGGCGGTCCCACGAGGAAGGCGGTCGCGGGGCACCTCGGACCGGGTCGCGAGTCGATGTGTCGTTATGCGTATCGCTACGTATTACGTTGAAAGACGATATGTTTGTCGCCAATCGCCGATTCCATCGACATTAACCTTAATATACCCGACCCCGGCCATAGACGTCCCCCGCGGGTCAAGCGACCCATCGGAGGAAAAGCGGAATGAACGTCTTTGGACAGAGAGAGCGAAGCTGGAGAAAGGCGCAGAAGCGCGCGGTATCGCCGATCATCGCGACGATCTTGCTCGTTGCGATCACCGTCGTACTCGCCGCGGTGCTCTACGTGCTGATCTCGGGATTGACGCACGGTCCGAGCTCGGCTCCACTGGGAACGAACTTCTCGTGGGGCGTCCCGGTCAACACGACCGGTGTGGCCACGACCGGCTGCGGCACGGCGGGAACCGCTCACGCCTTCTGCTACAGCATTGAGATTGCGGGTTCGTCGGTCACAACCTCGAACTTCATTCTTGAGCTGCGCAACAGCGTGGGTGCCACGATCGCCTGGCCGGTAGCTGCCGCGGGCGGCGCCGCGCCGGTGTCGACCCCGACGGCGACCCAGATCGCCCTGATGACCCCGACGTCCGCGACCCCCGTCGCGAGCTACAGCACGACCTCGTCGGGCTGGACCCTTGCGACCGGCTTCAGCGGCTCGGTCAGCGGCGGCGACACGATCGTGATCTTCATGCTGGGCACGGCCACCGTCAACGGCGGCCTTCTCGGCTTCGAATTGACCGCGATCGGCTCGAGCGGCTACTCCGGAAGCGTCCCGGCGAGCGCCTTCTCGTAAGGCGGCCCGCCCTCCGGAGCCAACCCTTTCCTTTCCCTTTTCTTTGGAAACGAACCTCTCGCGGCAGTCGGCGCCGGATGCGTCCGCTCTGGCGGCGGGAGTCCCGTTCTGGGCGTTTCCGAGCGCTCGCCCCCGGTGCTCACGGCAACGTCTAAATACGGGTCACCCACCTGTTTACGATGCCTCTTCACCGAGAGGGATTTGGTCATCGCATGGCCCCGATGGAAAGTAGTAGCCGGAGGCCCTCTTCCTCCCTGCGCCGACGCCGGACTCAGAAGTCTCGCCGTGCCGTTTCCGATGTCGTAGCGACCATCCTTCTCCTCGCACTCACGGTAGTGCTATTCTCGACGATCTTTGCCGCGGTGACTTCCTTCCCGTCGCCACCCGCCCAGAACGCGAATCAGTTTCAAGCGCAGATCATCCAAGAAACCAACACCTCCAACACGAACAACCCGTACATGGCGAAGGGGCTCAGCATTCTCCACCTGGCAGGCCCGGAAGTTCCCGCCTCGGCGTTGATCTACATCAAATCGGCCGGGTATCCCAACGGCCCTGAATTCAAGTCGCCGTACCACCTGTCGGCGGGGGGTATCAGTGGCACGACCTGGAACCTGGGCCAGACTTGGTATCTCACCAACTTCACGGGGACGTGCACGACCAACCCGGGAGACATCTGCAACCCGATACTCCCGGACAACTTGACCGTCTACATCATTTCGGGTTCTTCCCTCCTTTTCAGCGTCGTGCTTCCGGGAACCGTCATCAACACGCCGCCCACGTTCGTCACGGTCTACACCACGCCGAGCGTTCCCGCGGTCGGAGAGTCGTTCACCGTCTATGCGGCGATCCTCGGAGTTTCCTCCACGAACACCGTCAGGCTGAATCTCTCGGGGATTCCCGGAGGTCCCACGGCGTCGGTGGCGATGAGTTACAGCGGTACGGCGGGGCTTTGGTACTACCGTCTGACTGCCGGACTGACCACGACGCCGGGGTCGTACTACGGATTCCTCACCGCGTCGACCACGAGTGGGCTGACGGGCACGGCGTCGGTCCCCGTCACGATCACATCGTACTCGACGCTGATCTCCACGGCGATCACGCCGGGGACCGCGACCTACGGCACCTGCAGCACATCGACCAGCCATTCGCCGGTCGCGGCGTGCCAAGGCAGCTCGACGCAGGAATACTACTTCTCGGTCACGGTCAGCGCATCGCTCGTGACGCTCGGCAGCGTTTGGTTCGAAGTCTATACGACGGCGACGGGAGCGGCGTATGCGACGGCGGGTCACGCGGTCTTCGCCATTGCGAACAGCTCGGCCGCGACCACGCCGATGCTGTCCTGGGCCGGGCCCGCGAAGGGGCCGATGCTGATTGCCTCCAGCAACTGGACGGCCACGTACGGGACGGGATTTACGACGAACACGCCGCTCGTCACCACGCTCGTGATCTCCATGGATGTGGGAACCACCAAGCCCTCCGCCACCGCTGGCACCCTCTCCTTCGTCATCCTGGGAGTCGGTGTGTACGCCGGGCAGAGCACGGTCGTCTCGCTGCCCGCTTCGTGAGGGACCTTCCCCCGGGAACGTTTCTCAGTTGGTCTTCGAACTGCTGAGGGGGGCGGACGCCGCGCCTCCCCCACCCGGTAGCGCCGCCCCGCACTTCCAGCACGTCTTTTCTCCGGCATAGACCACGGCGCCGCAGCTCGGGCAGTGGCCTTCCTTCGGTCCCGGGTTAGTCGGGGATGTCCCACTCCCCGGGGAACCGGACGGCAGCGATGGGCCGGCCTCTTCGGCGGGTACGGGCCCGGCGGCTCGGCGGACCGCATCGGCCTTCGCGCGCTCGCGGCGCTTGAGGATCATGTAGATCAAGAGGACGAAGTAGAACGGCGCGCCGAGGAAGAGTAAGTCGTCGAGGTAGAGCGTGAGCAGCAGTGACTCGTAAGTCGCCCAGTAGCCGCCCACGACCGGACCCTCGATGCCGTTGTATGTGGGGTCGCCGACCAGGAAGATCCAGGTGAGGTTCCCGGTCGTAAGGTTGTTCGTGGCGATGCTCATCTGCCAGTCCCAGATCCCGTCGAGGCCGATCTGGAAGTGGAACGAGACGTTCGTCTCGTCCGTCACGTTGTGGAGCGTCTGGTTGAACTCGTAGTACGGGTAGCCGGCGGCACAGTTCGGTGAATTGTTCCCGGTGGCGCCGGGACAGGTCGAAACGTAGAGATTGATCCACTCGGGGGAAGAGAGCCCGGTAGGCAGGTACTGCGGGTAGATCGTCACGTTCCAAGTGAAGTTGGTCGTGGTGCTACCCGTGTACGGCGAGACGAGAGCGTTGTTGAGCACCGAGCCGCCGTTCCCCTCCGGAAGCGTGTTCGAAGAGGATGAGACTCCGATCGGGGTGAGGATATCCTGTGTGATCACGAGATTCGAAAGCGGCGCAACAAGGAGGAGGACGACGAGCCCGAGTAAGGCGAGGAAGCGGGGCGCCTTCAATCCCATCCAGATCGGCACGGCGAGGCCGAAGAGGAGGAATGCCGGAATGGCGACCAGCGTCTCGACGTAGACATAGCTCGCAAAGGTGAACAGCAGCGCGACCGCGACGAGGAGCGCCTTTCCCGGCGGGGTCTGGACGAAACTCCTAAAGCGACTGGTCTTCTGAGCCTGCACGGAACGGGGGGCAAGGCCGGCCTCCCCTTATTAAGGGACCTTGCCGACCGCTTCTCCTCCGCTAGTGAATGCGTCCGCCGTGGCACTGATCGTCCTCGACGGGCT
>JASHVA010000139.1 GCA_030039715.1 Thermoplasmata archaeon
GGCCCCCGCGGGGGAACGACGTCGTTCCGTCGGCTCGACTAGGAACGCGCGGCATAAAGGTGGCGCCCGGCCCAGCTTCTGCCAAGCTCGGCCGACCGCACTCCTCTCCGGCCCGCAGCATCTGCCGGGGAGCGCGCCGGTTTCCGGCGCCGGGGTAGGGGGCGCGTCGAAAGTCCTTTTCTCGGGCGGGGGCGTGCTGCCTCCTTCGTGGGCATGCGGGAAAGCGACGTGCATCCGCAGGCGGGACGTGTCCTGCGGGTCCTCGAGGAGGGGGACCTCGGCGGGCACCCCGTCTTCGTGCTGCACGGTACGCCCGGATCCCGGCTGCTGTATCGAAAGCACGTCGAGGATGCGACCCGCCGGGGGCTGAGGCTCATCGGGTACGACCGCCCGGGGTACGGGGGTTCCACGCCCGCGCGCGGTCGACGCGTCGCCGATGCGGCGACCGACGTTCTCGCCATCGCACGGGCGCTCGGTCTGGACCGGTTCGCGGTGTGGGGTCACTCGGGCGGGGGCCACCACGCGCTCGCCTGCGCTGCCCTGCTGCCGGATCGCGTGGTCTCGGCCGCCGCTATCGCCGCGGATGCGCCGTACTCCGAAGTCACCGCAGAGGGTCTCGACTGGTTCCGGGGAATGAGCGACTGGCATCGTCAGTACTTCCGCGCGATGATCGAGGATCCCCTCGCGCTGGACGAGCTGACCGCGCCCGAGATCCGGGCGCGGGCCGAGTTCCGGGAACGCCTGGCGAGCATACTCTCGGACGTCGATCGAGCGGCACTGACCGACGAGCTGATCGACTACGCGATGGCGTCCGAGCGGGAAGGACAGCGGGAGGGCCTGGCGGGAGGGCGGGACGACACCCTGGCCGAGCTCGCCCCGTGGGGATTCGAGCTCGCCGGCATCCGGGTCCCTCTTCAGATCTGGCATGGGAGACACGACCGGTTCGTCCCCTTCGCCCACGGCGAGTGGCTCGCGGCGCATCTCCCCCGAGCGGAGGCGCACCTGGAGTCGGAGGAGGGTCACCTGAGCCTGTTCGAACGTCGGATCCCCGACGTCCACGCGTGGCTCCGGTCGCACTTCGACTGACGCGTCGCCCGGGCCCCGGCCTCCGCGCGCTTTCCTACCCGGCCTTGGGAGACCGGGACCGTCCGCGTCCGGGCGGTGCGGAGGAGGGCGGTGGGGGAGCGGCACCCAGGAACTCCTCCGACCACTTCGCCACCAGCTCGTCGCGGCGGGGCTTGTAGACCTGCGCGTAGAACTCCCGCCCGGATCGCAGCGTCGCATCGTCAAATCCCGCCACGATCTCGGTCGCCTCCTTCCAGGCCCGGTCGAACTGCTTCGGCTCACCGAAGCGCACGGCGACCTGGCGACGGAACGCCTCCGGCGTCTGGGTCTCCCCGCCGATCGTGAACAGGAGCCCCGAGGCATTGGGATCCCGGTAGGCCTCGTCGTTCCCGAGGGAGTAGAGCGTCCCCTCCGTCTTCGAGGGGGCCTCGCCCTCCCCGACCGCGGGTGCCGAGAGAGGGGAGCTCCGGAATCCGCGCTTGGCGGCCGCGTAAAAGATCGCCCGGTTCAGCCCCCAAGAGAGCGCCGAGTCCTCGGAGAGACCGAGCCGTCGGGCCCGGGCGGCCTGCAGGGTCGCCATCACCGTGAATCGGGTGATCCGGCGGACGGGGGTGCGCGGCATCGTCGTCGCGGGACATCGACGGGGCACGATAAGACGAGTCCGCGTCGCGCCGGCCACCCGACCGTGTCGCACGGGCGGAGCCGGGCGCCACGCCACGCCCTTTGTAAGGAGGCGAACGTTGGGCGCGTCCGTGCCGGACCGGCAGCTGTCCACGTTCCTCTTCGAGATCGCCTCGAACGAGCGGCTCGGCATCCTCGAGGCCGTCGTCGAGCGGCCCCGGAAGCACAGCGAGCTCGCCCGGGCGCTCAAGATGACCGGCTCGGAGACGACCCGGCACTTGAGCCGGCTCGCGGGCGCCGGCCTCGTCGAGAAGAATCCGAAGGGCGAGTACGCGGCGACCCCGCTGGCGCGGGCCCTCTGGGCGGGACTCCCGTACCTCGCGTTCTTGTCGGCGCACCGGGAGTTCGTGACGTCCCACGACCTCACCGCACTCGAGCCCGGATTCGTTTCGCGGCTCGGAGAGCTCGCCGGCGCCTCGTTCCACCAGGGCGCCTACGAGGTGGTCGCCGTGCAGGAGGCCGCCCTGCGCGCGGTCCGCCGGCGAGCGTGGGTGGTCACCCAGCAGCGGTTCGAGCAGGCGATCCCGATCCTCCGCGAGAAGAGCGCCGCCGGAGCCGACGTCCGGGTCGTGCGGCCGCGTCCGCTGGTCGAACAGGAACGGAGGACCGGTCGCGACGTGGAGCGGAATTTCCCGTTCCGGCTGCTGCCCGAGGTCCGGCTCTTCCTCGCGGTCCTCGACGACCGGGCCGGAATCTGCTTCCCATCGACCGACGGACGCCTCGACATGGCGACGATGGTCCTGCTCACGGACCGTGCCGGGTACCGCTGGTCCGAAGACCTCTTCCTCCGGATCTGGGAGCGGGCCGAAGAGACCGGTGCCGGGATTCGAGGATCGGTCAGCGGCCGACGCTGAGCCGGCCGTCACGCCCGGTCTAGCCGAACGAGGCGGGGGCGTGCCGGCGGGAGACCCGACCGAGCGCGGAGTGCGCGCCCACCAGCACGAGGATCGCCCCGACGAAGTTCAGGACGGGGATGATCAGGAGGACCGCGGCGACCTTGAGGATCCCTTCGTCGTACCGCGTGCCGAGACGCCAGATCCCGACCAGGACCCCGACGTACCCGACGAATGCGACGATCGCGAACAGCACCACGAGGCCGATCAGCCCCAACAACGTACCCGCGTTGACGCAACTCGAGGGGATCGGGTTACCGGCGCCGGCGCAGGCGATCGCCTGGAATAGCTCGGCGTAGATGCCGAGGGCGGCCACGACCACCAGCACGATCGCGATGAGGAGGACGAGCGCGAGGGTGGACGGCGTCGAGAACCGTCCGTCGATCCGCTTGAGCGTCTGGAAGGCGTCGCGCATCAGGAGTACCTCCACGATCTCGAAGACGACGCCGGCGACGGACAGGGCAATGAGGACGTAGAGGGCCGAGAGGCTGAACGTTACCCCCGCCGTGCCTCCCGTGTCGGTCTCGTTCGCCAGGGACGCGACGTTGGTGCCGAAGACCGCGACGAGGCTGAGGAGGGTCCCCACGATCGCGACGATCGCCGCCCACTGCACGCTCGAGAGGGCGCGCACGTCCGCCGCCTGGCTCCCGGGGCTCGGGGCGGTCGGGACACTGCCGAAGCTGGGCGGGTAGGCGAAGGCGACGGGGGGCGCGGGAGCGAACGTCGGAGGCGCCGCGCCCGGTAGGCTCGCGCCGCACGAGGCACAGAACGCGGCGCCCGGAGCCACCGGCTTGCCACAGTTCGGGCAGAACTGGGCCGACATTCGTCCCCGCACCGGCGGCCCCGCCATTAACCTCTCTCCTCGGAACCGGGGTCCGCCCGAGCGGGGCGGTGGAGGCGCCGTGGGCTTTAAGTAACCTTAAGTAATTAGCTAAAACGAGGAAACTGACATGACCGACCCCGTCCGCTCCATCGAGCACCGGTTCCCGGGCGTACCCACGCTCGAGGGGGCCGGTGTCCGGCTCCGACGATCGTTCTCCAACAACGAGGTACCGCTGTTCGACCCGTTCCTGCTCCTGGACCGGTTCGGCTCCTCGAACCCGGCGGACTACCTCGCCGGCTTTCCCTGGCACCCGCACCGCGGGATCGAGACCGTGACCTACGTGCTCGACGGCCGCGTCGCCCACGGCGACACGCTGGGGAACTCCGGCGTGATCGGCGCGGGAGACGTGCAATGGATGAACTCGGGCAGCGGGATCATCCATCAGGAGATGCCGCAGCGGACCGAGGGTTCGATGTCCGGCTTCCAGCTCTGGGTGAATCTCCCCGCGAAGGAGAAGATGTCCGTCCCCGCCTACCGGGGTCTCAGCGCCGGCGAGATCCCCGAGGTTCCGACCGAGCTCGGAGCGAGGGTGAAGGTCGTCGCGGGGACGTTCGGAACGGTCGAGGGCCCCGTGCGGGGAATCCCCGTCGACCCGACGTACCTCGATGTTCGGCTGCCGCCCGGCGGAGAGTTCGAGCTGCCGACCCATCCGGGCCACACGGTCTTCAGTCACACGATCGAGGGTTCGGGCGTGTTCGCCGGCTCGGACGAGCGGCCCGTGGCCGCCGGCGAGACCGCGCTCTTCGGGGCCGGGGGTCCGGTGCGCGTGCGCGCCTCGCCCGCCGGACACCGCTTCCTCCTCGTATCGGGCCGACCGCTCCACGAGCCCGTCGCGTGGTACGGACCGATCGTGATGAACACCCAGGCCGAGCTGCGGGACGCCGTCCGCGAGCTCGACCACGGCGATTTCATCAAGCACCGGCGGCCGATCGTCGAAGAGTAGCGGCGCCCGCGTCAACCGCCCTTGACGGAGGGGAGAAACCCCTCCGAGCGGGTCGTTCGACCATGCGCGCGTTCGTGATGCACCGGATCGGCGAGGTCGGAGTGATGGAGAAGCCCGTGCCCGAGCCGGGCCCCAACGACGCGATCGTCCGCACGACGGCGGCGCTGATCTGCACGTCGGACAGCCACACGGTCCGCGGAGCGATCGGCGACCGCCACGACCTCACGCTCGGGCACGAGTCGGTCGGCGTGATCCACCGGCTGGGGAGCGCGGTGGAGGGGTTGCGGGTCGGTCAGCGAGTGGCGGTGAACGCCATCACGCCGTGCTTCGTCTGCGACAACTGCCTCCGGGGGTTCACCTCGCAGTGCACCCAGGCCCTCGGGGGATGGAAGTTCGCGAACATCAAGGACGGCGCGATGGCCGAGTACTTCCACGTCAACCAGGCGTCCGCCAACCTGGCCCCGATCCCGGACGGCGTCCCGGACGCGAAGGCGGTCTACACGTGCGACATGATGTCGACCGGGTTCATGGGCGCGGAGCACGCCGCGATCCCGCTCGGCGGCAGCGTCGCGGTCTTTGGCGCCGGACCGGTCGGGCTGATGGCGGTCCAGGGGGCGAAGCTTCTGGGCGCGGGGGAGGTCTACGCCGTGGAGAGCGTCCCACGTCGCCAGGAGCTCGCGCGCCGGTTCGGCGCGGACGAGGTGATCGATTTCACGAAGGGCGACCCCGTGCGTCGGCTCCTCGACCTCACGGACGGCCAGGGCGTCGATTCGGCGATCGAGGCGCTCGGGGCCGAGGAGACGTTCATGAACTGCGTCCGGGCGACCCGGCCCGGCGGTACGATCTCGAACGTCGGCTACCACGGGGAGGGGGAGTTCGTGCGCATCCCCCGGCTCGACTGGGGCGTCGGGATGGCCGACAAGACAATCCGCACCGGCCTCTGCCCCGGCGGCCGCGAGCGAATGGGGCGACTGCTCCGGTTCCTCGAGTCGGGCCGGGTCGACCCGACGCCGATGACGACCCACGAGTTCCCGTTCTCGGATATCGAGCGCGCGTTCCGGACGATGGACCGCAAGGAAGACGGGATCATCAAGCCCCTGATCCGGTTCTAGCGGGGCACCCGCGTGCCGGCCCGTCCGGCGAGGGCGGCGGGGAGCGTGGGGATGTCCGAGATCAGGAACCGGTGGCCCCCCGCGCGGAGGAACCGTAGGCCCGCCTCGACCTTGGGGCCCATGCTCCCCGCGCCGAACTCGCCGGCCCGGGCGTAGCGCGCGAGCTCGGCGCGCGAGACCCCGCCCAGCCATCGGACGTCGGGCGTGCCGAAGCCGACGGCCGCGCCCGGCACGTCGGTGACGATCGCCAGGGTGGACGCCCCCACCGCGCGGGCCACGAGGGCGGCCGCCCGGTCCTTATCGATCACCGCGTCGACCCCGGTGAGCGTCGCACCGCGGCGGACGACCGGTACCCCTCCTCCTCCGGACACGACGAAGACGCACCGTGCTCCCAGACCGGCGTCGAGCATCGCACGTACCGCAGGGGCCTCCACCCAGCCGACCGGCTCGGGGGACGGCACGACCCGCCGCCAGCCGCCCCGCTCGCGATCTTCGGCGAGTGTCCAGCCGAGCCGGGCGCGGAGCTTCCGTGCCTCGGAGGCCGGGTAGAATTGGCCGACCGGCTTCGTGGGACGGCGGAACGCGGGGTCGCGCGGGGCGACCTCCGTCCGCGAGACGATCGGCACGACCGTCCGGCGAACTCCGCGTCGGGCCAGGGCCGCCCCGAGCTCCTGGGCGATCAGGTACCCGAGCTGACCCTCCGACTCGGCGCCGAGCACGTGCAGCGGGGGCGGCGGCACCTCGCGCGCTCCGAGTTCGGCCTCGCGCAGGAGCCGGCCGACCTGCGGTCCGTTGCCGTGGGTCACGATCAGCTCGCGGCCGGGCCCGACGAGCGCCGCGAGCACCCGCGCCGTCCCCCGCATCCGGCGCACCGACTCCCGCCACGTCCCGTGGTCGTGCGCCCGCTGGATCGCATTTCCGCCGAGCGCCACCACCAGGCGATCGCGCGGACGGATCGCGCGACGGGCCGTCACGACGCCGCTCGGTCGAGCACGCACGTCATGCAGTGGGCGCCGCCGTAGCCCCCCGTGATCTCCTGCAGGCTCAAGGGGACGACCTCCACTCCCCGGTCGCGGAGGGCCGCCGTGTGCGGGAAGAACCCCCGCCCCTCGGCGAGCTCGGTCCGCTCGCGGCGGGCCAGCGCGAGGAGGGCCCCGTACCGGTGTGGGTTGCGCCGGGCGGCGACGGCGACCCCCGCCAGCACCCGGTCGAGCTCGCGCTCCACTTCCACCGCCAGGATCCGTCGGTCGCGCAGGCAGAGGAAGTTGGTCGCATAGCTCAGCTGCTCGAGCGTCGAGAGCTCGACCACCTCGAACTTCCGGGCGCGCAGAAAGTCGAGGAGCGGAATCGAGCCCGGTTCGCGCACGACACGGCCTCCGCCCCGTCGCCGGTATCGGTCGACCTTCGCCACCTTGAGGAGTGCCTCCGAACCGACCGCGAGCCCGCGCCCGGCGACGTTGAAGTACGTGTCGAGATGCATGTCGATCATCGGGTCCGGGGAGTCGTCCGGTAGCGCCGGATGCGCCGGCTGGTGCACGACGCCGATCTCGTCGAACCCGGTCGGCATCGCGAGGATCTGGCGCACGGCGCTCGCGTTCGTCCGGTCCCCGGTGCCGAGGAGCGCGAACTCTCCGAGGGGTAGGAGGTCGCCGCCCTCGAACGTCCCGGGCGCACGCACCTCGCCCGCGATCGACGCGCCCGCGTAGCGCAGGAGGGCGCCCGTGAGCGCCGGCTCTCCCCGGCGCTGCGGTTTCGCCATCCGGCCGAGCACGAATCCGTCCGCGGTGAGCGCCTGCTGGTCCCGCATGAAGTAGAGATTGGCGAGGGGACAATCGAGCTCCACCGTGGGAAGGATCGCCCGCTCGCCGGCCCGTCGCTGGAGCCGGACCGAGGGTCGGAGGAGGAGGATGTTAAACAGCGTCTCCGCGTCGAACGACGCGAGATTCCGCCGGAGGGCCCGACGGGACTGGACCACCATCTCCTTCGGACCGGAGTACCGCACGATCCGGGGCGCCGCTTCGCGTACGCGCTCGAGGAGTTCCGGGCGCCGCCCGGCGACTTCCACGGCGTATCGCTTGAGCCGACGGACCGTCACCCCCTCCTCGCCGAGCGCGTGCTCGAGCTCGGTGTGCTCGTAGACCGCCTCGTCGATGCTGAACGCGCGCTCGTAGAGGAACGAGTACGGCTCCATCAGCCCGAAGAACATCTCGATGCCGGGCCGGTGGATCAGCACCTCCACGAGCGGATCCCACTCGGCCCGGGCCCGGTTCGTCATCGGCGTCCCCCCTCTCCCGCGCGCCCCTACGTGGTCGGACCGCCACCGACGTCCGGGGCGGCCGAGGCTCCGGCCGGAACCGCCCGGGCGACACCGCGGGGAAGGGCCGAGTAGTAGCCCCAGGCGAACATCGCGAGGCCGAACCCGACGAGCACGATGAGGTCGTACGGCATGTTGAGAAGCCCCATCGGCTGGATCGTGATCGGGTACGTCGGCGGAGTGAGGAAGTTGTCGTAGATGAAGAACTGGTCCCCCACGTACGAGATGATCCCGATCCCCGCGAGGTACGTCACGATCCAGAGGATCGGCTTCGACTCCGTCCACGTCGCCCGGCGGAGGAGCAGCGTGACGAAGTACGCCGGGATCCCCACGAAGAGGAGGATCGTGCCGACGAGCGGGGCGGCCGTGACCCCGAGGAGCGTCCCGCCGGACGGGGCGAGGTAGATCAGGCAGAGGCCGACGATCCCGAGCCCGGCGAGGCTCCCCACCATCTCCGCGAGCCGGCGCGGGGCCCGGAACTCCGGCATCGTGAAGAGGAAGTAGAGGGGCACCGCCGTCAGCATCAGGAAGACGCCAACGAGCGTCCACGGCCAGGAGGCCCAGTAGATCAGCACGGTCGCGCTGACGAACGCGATCGGCGTGAGGAGGGTCGCGGCCGGCAGCTTGTACGGCCGCTCAGCCGCCGGGTCGGTCCGGCGCAGGACGAGCAGCGCGAGCGAAGCTGCGCCATACGGTACGAGCGTCGTGATCGACGCGATGAGGGCGACCTCGGGGAAGCTCGGGAGCGCCACGAGGACGAGGCCGGTGAGGACGCTCGCGAAGGTCAGCGCCACGGCGGGGCTACCGAACCGGGGGCTCACCTTGGCCATGGAGCGGAAGAAGAGGTGGTCCTTCGCCATCGCGTACGGCATTCGGCCCTGCAGGAGCACCCAGTCCCCGCCGGCCCCGAGCGTCGAGACGATGGCGCCGATGACCACGACCGTCCCGAGGATCGGGAGGCCCCAGGCGTTGGCGATGTTGTTCAGGAGGAGCGAGCCGGTCGAGCCCCAGTCGCCGGGCGAGAGCCCGAGCGGCGCCCACCGCATCCCGCCGAGGAACGCGACCGCGACCAGGGCGTAGATCACGGTCACGACGACCACGCTCAGGATCGTCGCGCGCGGGAGCGTCTTCTTCGGCTCCCGGACCTCCTCCGCGGGGATCGACGCGGCCTCGAAGCCGGTGAACGCGAAGAATCCGAGCGACATCGCGAAGGCGACGCCGGCCCAGCCGAACGGTGAGAAGCCGAACGCGGTGAAGTTCCCGACCCGCAGGAAGAGGAGCCCGATCAGGCCGAACAGGACGAGGGGGATCACCTTCGCGAACGTCGTCACGACGGCGAACGCGCTGCCCCACTTGATGCCCGCGATGTTGAGGAGCGTGTAGAGGACGAGGAGCGCGAGCGCGACGACGACACCGAGGATCGTGAGGTTGATCGCTC
This sequence comes from Thermoplasmata archaeon, assembly GCA_030039715.1. GTDB lineage: Archaea > Thermoplasmatota > Thermoplasmata > Lutacidiplasmatales > UBA184 > Lutacidiplasma. The sequence goes on from JASHVA010000139.1 coordinate 9,330, forward strand.
CGGCCGACGTGATGTACGTGACCCCGCCGACGTACGTCCCGAGGTACTCGACGAAGACATCGATGATCGCCGCGGTCCCGATGAAAGCGTAGAGGAAGTATCCCCATCCGATCAGGAACCCTCCGAAGTTCCCGAGGGCGCGCCGCGGCAGCGAGTACGGCCCGCCCGTGAGCGGGTACGCCGCCGAGAGCTCGGCGTACGGGAGCGCGAGGAGGATCACGACCACCCCGAGGAACGCGAGCGCTACGAGGGCCGCCGGTCCGGCGACCGATCCCATCGTCGCCGCGAGGGCGAAGATCCCCGATCCGATGATCCCCCCGATCGTGATCGAGGTCAATCCCAGCATCCCGACTTCCCGCTTCAGCTTCGGCTCGTTCGCGGACATATCGATCGGGGATCGGACGGGGCCGCGAGCGACTTATACCGGCCGTCAACGGCAGTTGACCCGGCGTCGAACGGACCCGGCACCGGCGCGTCCGGGCGCTCAATTCGACTCGACCGAGCGTTCATCCACGGGCACGCCCGCTCGACGGACGAGGGCGGACGATGAGCGAGGATCCGACGGTCGCGAACCGCGAGTTCGATGAGGAGGTACTCTACGGCGGGCTCCGGGACGGCACGCCCGTGCGCCTGCGGACGGTCCGACCGGGCGACCGCGCCGGCGTGCTCGCGTTCGTCCGCCGCCTCTCGATCGACTCGCTCGAGCTCCGGTTCTTCTCGGCGGTGTCGCTCGAGTCCGCGGCCGATGAGGTCCTCGGGTCGCGCCCGACTGGACCGGAGCGGGTGTCGCTGGTCGCCGAGACGGCCGGCGCCTCGAGCCCCGAGATCATCGGCCACGCCGAGTTCGTCCGGTCGCCCGTCGACGAGGAGCGCGCGGAGGCCGCCTTCCTGATCGCGGACGCCTTCCAGGGGCGCGGCGCCGGCACGCTCCTGCTGCGGGCGCTCGCCCGCGTGGCGCGGCGGCGCGGCATCCGACGACTCGAAGCGGTCGTGCTCGGCGAGAACCAGTGCATGCTCGACATGTTCACCGGCGCGGGATACCCGCACTCGACCCGCTGGCTGGGCTCGGAGGCGCATGTCGAGATCGACATCGACCGGGAGCCGCCGATCGACGCCCGATGGGGACCGAACCTCACGGGCGCGGCGTCGACCTGACGCCCGCGGGGTCGGGAGCCGTGCCGGACCGCTCGACGCCCGGGGCGACCGCCTTCGCCGCCGCGAGGAGCTCGCCGACGCGGGCGACGAACGGCGCGGGCCGCAGGGGCAGCGGCACCACGTGGAGCCCGGGGAAGAGCGCGAGTCCGGGGTCGCGGTCGCCCACCACGACCACGGCGACTCCGGGGAACTCCTCGCGCGCCCAGCGACGGACGGTGGCGCAGAAATGCTCGTTGCACGCCACGACGACGACCGGGTACCGCTCGACGAGGGTCGCGAGCGGGTGGGCGGCGCTCACGTCGTACACGAGCCGGATCGGGACGCCGCCGGCTTCGAGCACGTCCGCGATCGAGCGGCCGAGACTCGGCGTCTCGCCGACCACGAGCACTCCCCGAGACTCCATCGCGGGTGCCACCGGGGGCGGGGCGAATAGAGGCCCCGTCGAATCGCCTTGACGACTGCGCGCCGACGCGGGCCGGGGGCGGGTCCGCGGGGCCCGACAACGAGAAGTGGCGGTCGACGCTCCGCCCGGCCGGGAGGGCGTATGGACCGACCCGGCATCGATCCCGCGCTGCTCGAACGCGCCTGGGCGAGCGCACCGGTCGGGGTGGCGATCGTCGAAGCCCCCGGAAAGATCCTCTGGGCGAACCCCGCTTACTTCGCCACGACCGGCCGTCGCCCCGAGCTCCTCGGCACCGACTACCACGACATCCCGGAGTCCGACGGCACCTGGTCTCCGGCGATCCGCTCGGCGATGGACGCCGCGCTCGCGAACGGGGAGGAGGCACGGTTCGGTTCGGTGCGCGCCCGCCACCGGTCGGACCGGGGGGGCGCCTACCTCGACGTCGACATCCGGGCGCTCGAGCTCCGGCCCGGGGAGCCGCGCCGCGCGATCCTCATGATCCGGGACGTGAGCGACCGGGTGGAGGAGCACCAGCGGGCCGCGCTCTTCTACGAGGCGTTCCGCACGTCGACCAACGTGATGCAGCTCACCGACGCCACGGGCGTGATGATCGACGTGAACCCCGCGTACGAGCGGGTCTACGGGTACACCCGGTCCGAGTGCATCGGGCGGAAGCCGAATCTCGTGCGGAGCCGGCACACTCCGGCGGAGGTCTACGAGCGAATGTGGGCCGACCTATTGGACCCCGGCCGCGGCTACTGGTCCGGCGAGCTCCTGAACCGGGACCGGAAGGGCCGCGAACGCCCGGTCCTCCTCTCCATCACCGCGATCCGCGACGCGGAGGGCCGGACCTCGCACTACCTCGGCGTCGCCGTCGACCTCTCCGAGCAGCGGAGCTGGGAGCTCCGGGCCGCCCACGCCGACAAGCTCGCCTCCGTGGGGCAGCTCGCCGCCGGCGTAGCGCACGAGATCAACACCCCGCTCGCGAACGTCATGCTCGTCGCGGAGAGCCTCCGCCGACGCTCGACCGACCCGTGGGTGCTCGAGCGGCTCGACCGGATGACCGGTCAGGTCGACGTCGCCGCCCGCATCGTGCGGGGCCTGCTCGACTTCGCCCGCCGGGAAGAGCCGCACACCGCGGAGATCGACCTCGCGGACGTCGGCCGGGAGTCGCTCGCGTTCCTCCGCGGCAAGCAGTCCGCGGACGTCGAGTTCGAGGAGCGGTATCCGGCCGAGCCGGTGCGGGTGCTCGGGGATCGCGGCCAGCTGATGCAGGTCGTGACGAACGTCGTCAACAACGCCTGCGACGCGATGCACGGCCGCGGTACCGTGCGGCTCACGGTGCGCCGCGTGCGGGATCGGGCGGAGCTCGAGGTCGTCGACTCCGGTCCGGGCATCCCCGAGGAGGCCCTCCCGCACATCTTCGAGCCGTTCTTCACCACCAAGCCCGAGGGCCAGGGGACCGGCCTCGGGCTCGCGATCTGTCACGGGATCGTCCTCGCGCACCACGGCTCGATCGTGGCCCGCAACGCCCCCGGCGCCGGGGCCGCCTTCGTCATCTCGCTGCCGCTCGCCGTCGTCGCGACCCCCGCCGCCCGCTGACGGCGGGTCCCGCGCGGGCGAGGCGGGCGAACGCGCCCTGGAGGACGGTCGCCGCCCGGTCGAGCTCGGCGAGCGAGAGCGACTCCCGCGACGTATGGTCGAGCCGGGCGTCGCCGGGGCCGTAGGCGACCGCCGGCACCGACCAGGCGGGCACGACGACGTTGAGGTCGGAGGTCCCACTCTTCCGCCAGAGGGTCGGGCGGGCGCCGAGCGCCCGGATGCCGTCCGCGACCGCGAGCACCGTGGGGTTCACGCGACCGACCTCGATCGGCTCGGCGCGGATCCGGACCGAGAGCCGCGGGTGGCCGGGCTCGGTCGGCAACAGCGCGAGCACCTCGGCGGTGGAAAGACCGGGCGGGAGGCGGAAATCGACGGTCACACGGGTCGTCTCCGCGTCGCCCCGTCGGCGCGTCTCGACCGCGACCGTCTTCGCGGTCAGCGAAGCGAACAGCGACTCGGTGTGCCGCGCGACGGCGAGTCCCCGTACGGCCGCGGTCCAGTCGAGCGCGACGTCGGTCGTCGTCGGGGCGGGGCTGGAGTAATGCGTCCGACGGCCCCGGAACGTCGCGACGAGCTGGAGCTCCCCCTTGTAGCCGATCGTCACGCCGTCCCAGCCGCTCGGCTCTCCGACCAGCACGAAGTCCGGGGCCGGCCGGTGGACGAGGTGCCGGGCCCCCCGACTGTCGGCCTCCTCGCCGACCGCCGCCACGATCGTGACCTGGCCGGGCCCGGCGAAGTCGCGGCCCGCCCAGAGGGCGGCGGCGAGCGCCCCCTTCGCGTCGACCGAGCCCCGGCCGTGGATGCGTCCGGCG
>JASHVA010000017.1 GCA_030039715.1 Thermoplasmata archaeon
GCGCCTCCGCGGCCGAGATCATCGCGCCCGTGAAGATGAGCTCCTTCGCCTTCGCGACGCCGACGAGCCGGGGCAACCGCTGCGTCCCGCCGTAGGCCGGGAGGAGCCCGAGCGTGACCTCGGGCGCTCCGAGCTTCGCCGACTCTCCCGCGATGCGGAGGTCGCAGGCCAGCGCGAGCTCGAGCCCCCCTCCGAGCGCCAGGCCATTGATCGCCGCGATGACGGGCGCGCGGAGCGCGCCCAGGCGTGCGTAGATCGCCAGCCCCCGGCGAGCGACCTCGGGCGCCGACGTGAGGTCGAGCGTCGCCATCTCCTTGACGTCCGCGCCGGCGCTGAAGTACTGTCCCTCGCCGGTGAGCACGACCGCGCGCACCTTCGGGTCGGAGGCGAGTTCGCCGATGCGCCGGTCGAGGTCGGCGAGGAGGCTCGTCGACAGCGCGTTCACGGGCGGGTGGTTCAGCACCAGGATCTCGACCCCGTCCTCTTCGCTCTTCCGGCCCACTTGGAGATCGTCCGTCACGGAACGCACCCCGTGGTCGGCCGAGGACGGGAGGGCCTCTTAACTCATCTCCCGCGGCCCGAGAACCCGCCGAGCCTGCGGCTCCCTTCAACTTCTTAGGCACCGGCCGCTCGGACCGCATCGGTGTCGAACCGCGAACTCCTCTCGCTCTCGCTCTACTCGCTTCTCGCGAACAACCGGAGCGGGCTGTTCATCGTTTTCCTGCCGCTCTACCTCGTCGAGGTCAAGGGCGCGAGCCTGCCGATCGCGCTGACGATCCTCACCCTCGCCTACGTCCCCGCGAGCCTGATCGGTCCGCTCGTCGGCCGGCTCTCCGACCGCGCCGGCCGGCGGCGGCCGTACCTGCTCGTCGGCGAGGCGCTGGCCTTTCCGCTCTTCCTCGCGATCACGTTCGTGCCCGGTTATCTCCTCGCCGGCGCCCTCTTCGTGGCGGCGGAGCTCGCCCTCGCGATCGGGGCGCCGGCCTACACGGCCTACGTCGCGGATGTCACGCGAAAGGAGGAGCGCGGGGCCGGCTACGGGCTCCTGAACGCGACCGCCAACGCGGGCAGCGTGGTCGGCGTGATCCTCGCCGGAGTGGTCACGTTCGAGTTCGGCCTCACCGCGCTCTTTCCGTTCGTCGTCGCGGTGATGGTCGGAACGCTCTCCGTGGTCGTCTTCCTCGTACCGGACATCCACATCCCCCCCGCCCCCGCGCGACGACCGTGGCGGGAGATGACGCCGGTCGTCAAGTTCTCCTTCGCGGTCTCGATCCGAGCGATCGGGGCCGGCGCCGTCGCGACATTCTACGGGTACCTCGCCGCGAGCCTGGGCGCGAACGACCTCGAGGTGAGCGTCGTCGCGGTCGCCGGGCTCCTGGCCGGTGCGCTCGTTTCGCTCCCGCTCGGCCGGTTCATCGATCGTCGGGGAGAGATCCGGGGGATCTGGTACGGCACCGCGCTCACGCTCGCCTCGTACGCACTGTTCATGGTCTCGACGACCTGGACCGAGACGATCCCACCGCAGGCGGTGCGCAACGCGGGTCTCGCTCTCGTCGGGACCGGGATGCAGGCGTGGGTGGCGAACGCCGCGCCGCCCGGACACCGCGCGGAGTATCTCGGCGTCTTCTCGCTGATCAACTCGTCGCTGTGGAGCGTCGGGCCGTTGGTGGGGGCATTGGCGATCGCCTTCTATGGCTACGTCGGCCTCTTCGTGATGGCGATCGGAACGACCGTCGTCTCCCTGGTCGTCATGGAGTTCCTGTACGGGGAGATGGGCCTTCGTGCCCGATGGAACGCTTCCGCCCCCTCGGGGCCGGGCTGAGGGGCTCCCCGTCGGCTACTTGTAGGGCGGCCGCGCTCGGCGGCCGATGGTCACATTCCGCGTCGTGCAGCCGGTCGCGGCCCCGCCTCCGTACGTGATCGCCTGGTGGCTCGACTACCGGGAGGAGGACGCCGCGCTGACGCCGGGCTTCGTTCGCCGGAGCGTCCAGCGGATCGACTCGCACCGGGTCCACCTCTCCACGACGAACGAGTTCGGCGGCCGCCTCCGCACGACGGACGGGACCGTCACGCGCACGGGGGACGCGGCCTGGCAGATGTCCGGGCACGTGATCTCGGACGGCCGGACGGTGTCGACCCTGCAGACGAGCTACTGGGTCGAAGCGGCCGAGGAGGGCAGCCGGGTCGTCGCCGACTTCGAGTTCGTCGGCCGGACCTGGCCGTGGCGCCTCGCGCTCTCGCTCTCGGGCGTCTCCCTGCGCCGGAGGCAGCGCCGGGCGTTCCAGGACTACGCGCTCGCGATCGAGAAGGACTTCCGCGCGGGAGCGGTCCCGATCCCGCTCGACCCTCCCTCCCCCGAAGACGCTCGGCCGAGCGCCACCTGACCGGGGTCATATACGCCGACCGGGTCGGAGGCGTTGAGGGGTGGAGAGTTGGCCGACGACACGCTCCACGGGCCGACCGTCTCGCGCGGAGCCGAGGCGACCCTGCGGCGCGTCGAGTGGATGGGGTTCCCCGCGCTGCTGAAAGAGCGCGAGGTGAAGTCGTACCGGGCGAAGGCGCTCGACGAGCGCCTCCGACGCGAACGGACCCGCACGGAGGCCCGCCTGTTGGTGGATGCGCGCCGCCTCGGGGTCCGCACGCCGATCGTGTACGACATCGACCTCGCGAAGCACCGCCTCGTCCTGGAGCAGCTCGAAGGTCCGACGCTCAAGGAGCTGCTCGAGCAGCCGGACCTCGCGCCCGAGCGCCTCGCGCACGCCGTGCGCGAGCTCGGCGTCGGTCTCGGCCGACTCCACGCGGGCGGGATCTCGCACGGGGACCTCACGAGCTCGAACGTCCTCTTTCCGAACGGCGCGGACGGGCCGCCCGCCTTCCTCGACCTCTCGATGGGCTCGCGCAGCCCCGGCCTCGAGGAGCTCGGCATCGACCTCCACCTCGTGGAAGAGGACCTCAAGTCGCTCCACGCGAAGCCCGAACCGCTCGTCCGCGCCTTCCTCGAGGGGTACACCGAGGGCAATCCCGCCGGCGCGAAGGACGTGCGCGCCCGGGCGAAGGCGATCAAGGGCCGGGTGCGGTACGCCTGAATCTGTTGGCTAGCTCGGAGCGTGGACCCGCTCGAGGCCGGCGACGAGGACGGTCGGCAGCTCCTCGATGAGGTCGGTCGCGACGAGCCCGAAGCTCTTCCGCGCCGCGACGCGCGTGCCCGCCTCCCCGACCCACCAGGTCGCGAGCCGCGCCGCGTGGAGCGGGTAGACCCCCTGGGCGAGGAGGCTCGCGAGCACCCCGGCGAGCACGTCGCCGGCGCCCCCGACCGTGATCGCGGGCGGGTGGTGGTCGTTGAGGAACGTTCCGCGGCCGTCGGCGAGGAGGTCGGGGCTCCCCTTCGCGAGCAGCGTCAACCGGCGCGCGGTCGCGATCGCACGCGCCCGCTCCCGCCGCTCGCCGACCTCGCCGGCGCCGCTCCCCCCGAAGTAGCGCTCGTACTCCCCCGCGTTCGGCGTCGCGAGGAGGACCGCGCCCTCGACCGACGCGATCTCTTCCGCGGACGGCAGGGCGCCGAGCCCGTCGGCATCTACCACGAGCGGAACGGCGCCGGCGAGCTCCCGCTCGATCGCACGGAGCGACTCCACGGTCTCGGGGTGCGTGCCGGCGCCCATGCCGATCGCCACGGCCCGCGGGTGGGCGGCCCGGACGAACTCGACGATCTCTCCGACGTCGGTCGAGCGAAAACGCTCCCCGCCGAACGCACGGACCACGAGGTTCGGGCTGAACGACTGGACGCGGTCCGCGGCCCCTTCCGGGGTCACGATGGTCGCCCGCTCGGCGCCGCTGCGGAGCGCGGCGAGCCCGGCGAGCGCCGGCGCGCCGGCGTACGGCCCGCCGCCGATCACGATCACGCGACCGGTCCGGCCCCGGTCGCCGCGGCCCGTCGGACGGGGGAAGAAGAGGAACTCCCCCGGCCCCGTGTGGAGCCAGGCATCGGCGGGGATGCCGATGTCCCGGACCCGCACCTCTCCCGAAGTGCCCGGGCCCATCTCCTCCTTCGGGCAGGTGAGCGTCACGGTCCACCGCGGACGGAGGCCTTCGGGGTCGCTGACGCCCGTCGGAACATCGATCGAGAGGACGGGCACTCCGGAGTCGCGGATCGCGCGCACGGCCTCGCGAACCGGGGAGCGGAGGCGGCCCCCCTGACCGGTCCCGAGGAGACCGTCCAAAAGGAGCGGGAACGGCGAGAGCTCTCCCGCCGTCGGCACTCCGAGATGGATGGGACAGCGGCGCTCGATGCGTTCGAAGCAGCGTCGTGCGGCCCGCGTCGTGATCTCCGCGGGCGGGCGGACGAGCCAGATCTCGGGCGAGTAGCCCCACTGCTGCAGATAGTAGGCCGCGCAGGTCGCGTCGCCCCCGTTGTTGCCGTTGCCGGCGACCAACGCCACGCGGGCCGGCGGGGAGGGAAGATGGGCGGTCGCCTCCTCCGCGACCGCGCGGCCGGCGTTCTCCATCAGGAAATCGACGGTCGCCCCGAGCGCCACGGCGTTCGCCTCGACCACCGCCATCTCGAGGGAGGAGAGCGGAGGCGCGGAGGCGTCCCACATCGCCGGGCTACGCGGACGGGGCGGCGTCCGTGGGAACGTCCGTCGAAAACAGGTTCATCGCCGACGGAAGGAGGTTCTTCCGAGCGAGGTACTGCGCCTGGGTGCGGCTGTACCGGAACAGGATGTCGGCCTTTCCCTCCTGGAATCCCCACGGCCGGACGATGAGAAGGTCGCCCTCGCGGATCCACATTTTCTTCTTCATCTTGCCCGTGATCCGGCCCATCCGCGAGATCGAGTCCTCGCACATCACGCGGATCCGCGCCGCGCCGAGCAACTGGCTCGCGATGCCGAACACTTCGCCCCGGTGGCGCCGGGGGAGGGGCAGCCGCCCGACCTCTTCGCCCCCTTCCACCACCTCGACGGTCGGCGTCGGCTCCTCCGACTCGGTCGGGGGAGCGGCCGCCGCGCCCTCCGGCGGCTCCTTCGGGGCTTCGCTCACGCCGAGGCGAGCGAGCCCGACTATTTCAGGAGGACTTCAATCGGGGGAAAACTCGGAGCGGGTTTTCTTCGAGAATGCGACGTTGGGCGTCGGCGGGGATCGGAAGCGCGCGAAATCCCTCGAGGTTCGTCCGGATGTCCTTGACGCCCGGCCCCGGCCAGTCCGTCCCGAAGAGCACCTTCTCCGCGAGCTGCGCGAGGCGGGGAAAGTAATCGAGGAGTCGCGCGGGCGGAACCCCCGAGACCTCGAGCCAGACGTTGGGGAACCGGCGGGCGAGGAAGACCGCGGTCTCCATCCAGATCGGTCGCCCCCCGTGCGCGAGGACGATCGGCAGCTCGGGAAAGTCGAGCGCGACGTCCTCGACGAACAGCGGGTCCGAGTACTTGTTGCGGGCCCGCGGGAACACCGACGTGCCGGTGTGCACGATGACAGGAAGGCGCCGCCGCTCGCACTCGGCGTACACCCCGCGGAGCGACGGGAGGCTCCCGTCGACGTAAGCGTTCGGCCGGAAGAGCTGGTGCGGTGGATGGAGCTTGATCCCCCGGATGCCGAAGGAGTCGGCCAGCCGTGCGATCTCGCGTTCGGGCGTCGGATGGTCGGGCCGGATCCCGCCGACCGCGATCAGCCGTTCGGGGTCGGCGCGGACGTAGTCGGCGACGAACTCGTTCGCCTTCTCGGTGTACCCGATCACCTCGGGGGCCACGTAGTTCACGAGGACCGCGCGGTCGACGCCGCACCGGTCGAGGTAGTCGAGGAATGCGACCGGGTCCTTCACGTAGCGGGCGTCGGCCGGGTCCGCGTGGGCGAGGAGCCGGACGGCGTCCGGTCGCATCTCCCAGAGCGGGTTGATGTGCACATGGCAGTCGGTGACTCCCATCCGACCGCCGGGACCTCTGTGCCGATATAAGCGCCCGAGCCGCCGCGTCCGAGAAGACGAGGGTTTATCAGGGCCGCCCGGCTCATGCCGACCCGATGGCGGCTCCGGCGCCCGCGCCCGGCTCGATCCCGCGCACCGCGACCGCGCCGATGGCTTCGTCCCGACCGATGCCGCGCCTCCTGAAGGCCACGTACCTCGCCGACCAGGAGTATCTCCTCGAGGAGACCCGCGCGACCAAGCTGTTCTATTTTCCGGGTCCGATCCTCTTCCTGATCATCTTCGGCTTGCTGACGATCTTCACCGCCGCCTACCAGTTCGGCTGGTCGGGGGTCCAGATCGGCGGATGGAACTCCGTACTCTCGCGCCTCGTCTCCGTGAACTCGAACTTCGCTCTCTGGCTCACCTACCTCTTCGGCTTCCTCGTGTTCCTGGGGTTCCTCTGGCTCTTGGTCCGTGCCGTGCGCTGGGTTCGGACGGTCTACGCCATCACGTCCCACCGCGTCATCGTCCAGACCGGGATCCTCGGCAAGGACTTCCACGAGATCCCGGTGACGCAGGTCCGGGGCGTCGATGTCCACCAGTCGCTGATCCAGCGGATGTTGGGGTACGGCACGGTCCGCGTGAGCTCGGAGGGAGGCACCCGACTGGGGAACGAGGACTGGGCGGGCATCCCGAAGCCGTTCCGGTTCCAGAAGATGATCGAGGACGCGAGCCAGGGCGTCATCCAGAACTCGGGAACGACCTCCTGGGCCCGTTCGTAGGGCGCCGTCGCGGCGGCGGGCCGGTCCGTCCGCGCACCGTTAAATCGCCCCGCCTCCGTCCGCCGCCCGGATGGGCGACGACTTCGACGTCATCGTCGTCGGCGCCGGCATGGCCGGTAGCGCGGCCGCGATCCGGCTCGCGCAGGCCGGCGCGAACGTCCTCCTGGTCGAACGGGGCGCCGAGCCCGGAACGAAGAACCTCTCGGGCGGCGTCCTCTGGGGCCACGACCTGGACCGGATCCTGCCGAACTGGTGGCAGGAGATGCCGGTCGAGCGGCATCTGGTCCGCAAGCGCTTCGGTTTCCTCACGAAGGAGAGCGCGGTCTCCTTCGACCTCGAGGACACGGGCTGGAAGCGGGAGCCGTACGTCGCGCACACGGTGCTGCGGTCGCGCACCGACGCGTGGCTCGCGAAGAAGGCCGAGGAGGCCGGGGCCACGGTCGTGAGCGCGGTGCCCGTCGAGCGGCTGAACTGGCAGGGCTCGGCCGTGCGCGGCGTCGTCCAGGGCGGGGAGACGATGACGGCCCCGGTCACGATCGTCGCCGACGGGGCGAACTCCCGTCTCTCGCTCGGGACGCCGATCCGGCCCGACTCCCGGCTGTCTGGGGAGGCGACCGAGCTCGGCATGAAAGAGGTCTATCGCCTCGATGCCTCCGTGATCGAGGATCGGTTCTCGGTCGGCCCCGGGGAGGGACACGCCGAGGAGTGGGTCACGGGGATCTTTCCGCCCGGGGTCATGGGCGGGGGCTTTCTCTACACGAATCGGGACACCCTCTCCGTCGGGCTGATCGTGAACCTGCAGTCGCTCTTCGGGAAGGGCGTCTACTCCCACGACCTCATGGAGCAGTTCAAGCTCCACCCGACGATCGCCGCGCGGCTGCGGGGCGCGGAGCTCGTCGAGTACGGCGCGAAGCTGATCAGCTCCGGCTGGGCGAGCCGTCCCGCGGCGTTCCACGGGGACGGCTGGATGATCGCCGGGGACGCGGCCGGATTCGTCTTCTCGAACGGCCTGACGATCCAGGGCATGAACTACGCGGTCCGCACCGGCCTCGAAGCCGCCGAGACCGCCCTCGACGCGAAGCGCGCGGGCGCCTACGGGCCCGCCCAGCTCGCGCAGTACGACCGTCGCCTCGAGGCCGCGAGCGTCCTTCCGGACTTTCGGGACTTCGCCCGGATGGACCGGGTCAAGTGGAACCCGCGCTTCTACACGGCGTATCCCGGGTTCGCGGCCGAACTGTTCCGCGCGATGTTCAACGACGAGGGCCGGCCGAAGCAGCCGGTCCGTCGGTTGCTCCAGAAGGCACGCCGGGCGGCGGGCGTCCCGATCTCGGCCCTGGTCCGGGATGCGGTGGACGCCTACCGCGACCTCTAGAGGCCCCGCACCCGCCGGACTTCCGCCGTCAGCGCGGGGACGATCTGGAAGAGGTCCCCGACGACCCCGTAGTCGGCGACCTTGAAGATCGGCGCCGAGGCGTCCGAGTTGATCGCGACGATGACGCGCGAACTGATCATGCCGACGATGTGCTGGATCGCTCCCGAGATCCCGACCGCGACGTAGAGCTGCGGCGAGACGGCGCGGCCGGTCTGCCCGACCTGGAAGGAGGTCGGGCGCCACCCGGCGTCCGTCACGGCCCGCGAGGCTCCGACGGCCGCCCCGAGCGCGGCGGCGAGCTCCTCCACGAGGTGGAAGTTCTCGGGCCCGCGCAGACCCCGTCCGCCCGAGACGACGATCGACGCGTCGGTGAGGCCGGGCCCGGCGCCGCGCACCGTCGGGGCGACGCCCGTCCGCTCGGCGGCGGCGAGCGGGGCCGGCAGGGCGCCGGGGCTCACCTCGTGCAGGTGGGGCGTGCCCGGGCTCTCGGCCGGCGAGGGGAAGGCGTGCGGCCGGAGCGCGATCGCCTGCCGCTCTCCCGTCAGGCGTCGGCTCTCCGTCGCCCGACCCCCGAAGATCGGCCGTCGGACGCGAACTCCGTCCTCCACGGCCGCGAGCTCCGTGACGCCCGTCGCCGCCGCGGCATCCCACGCGATCGCGATCCGACCGACGAGCTCGCGGCCGTTCGTGGTGCCCCCGGCGAGCACGACGGAAGCTCCGGTCGAGGCGAGGACCTCCCGGAGCGGGCCGACGCGCGCCCCACCGGGTGCCGAATCGAGGCGCGCGTCGTCGGCGACGTAGACCTCGAGAACCCCGTAGCGGGCGAACTCGGGGCCCGCCGACCGCGCGTGGGCACCGGCAACGAATCCGACCGTCGGTCGTCCGAGCGCACGGGCGACGCCGATCGCCTCGAGCGTCGGACCCGTGAGATGGCCGTCCGCGACCTCACCTACGACGACCGTCGGCCCGGTCACGGGAAGACTTTCGCCTCCTCCCGGAGGACGCGCACGAGCTTTTCCGCCGCCTCTTGAGGGGTCTTGTACTCGATCAGTCTCGCCCCCGTTCTCGGGGGCGGCAGCTCGAACTTCTCCGGGAGCGAGTGGGCCGACGCCGACGCGGGAGTCGTCCTCCCGATCGGGGCTTTGCGCGACTTGAGGATCGCCGGAAGCTTCGCGGTCCGCGGGTCGTTCCAGGCCTGTTGCAGCCCGATCACGAGCGGAGTGGGCACGGCCCAGCTCTCGACGCCCGTTTCGACCGGTCGCTGGAATCGGAACCGGGTGCCCGCCGGGTCCCAGCGGAGGTCGACCACGCAGGAGAAGTCGGGCACGCCGAGGAGCTGACCGAGCGCGGCGGGCACGATGCCGCTCTCGTCGTCGCCCGCCTGCTTCCCCAGGAGCACGAGGTCGCGCGGAACGCCGGCGAGGACCCCGGCCAGCGCCCGCGCCGCCGTGACGGGGTCGCCCGAACTGTCTCCCGCGGCGTCGACCCACGTCGCCTGGTCGCATCCGAGGGCGATCGCCGCGCGAAGGACTTCCTCCGTGCGCGGCGCCGGACCGTAGGCGATCGCATGGACCTTCGACCCCGGGATCGATTCCTTCAGGAGGAGCGCCTGCTCCACCGCCGACTCATCGTAGCCCGCGAGGACGAACTTCACCCCTTCCGCGTCCAGCGTCTTCCCGTCCGCGGCGGCCCGGAGCCGCGTCTCGGCGTCCGGGACCGGCTTCACGCAGACGACGATCTCCATCGGTCCTTCCGCTCAGGCGTACTGTCGCAGGAGCTCGCGGGCGATCACGGTCCGCTGGATCTCGTTCGCCCCCTCGTAGATCTGCGTGAGCTTGGCGTCGCGCAGGAGCTTCTCGACCGGAAACTCCTTCATGTACCCGTAGCCGCCGAACGTCTGGATCGCCTCGTCGGCCACGTGGAGCGCGGCGTCGGAGGCGAAGCACTTCGCGATCGACGACTCGAGCGTGCCCTTCGCTCCGTGATCGATCGACCAGGCGGCGTGCCAGGTGAGCAGGCGGGCCGCGTGCACCGCCTGCGCCATGTTCGCGAGCTTGATCTGGATCGCCTGGTGTTCCGCGATCGGCTTGCCGAACGTCTGGCGCTTGAGCGCGTAGGCCGCCGCGTGGTCGAGCGCGGCCTGCGCGATGCCCGTGGCGAGCGCGCCGATCGGCGTTCGGGTCTGGTCGAGCGTGCGCATCGCGAGGCCGAAACCCTCCCCTTCCCCGCCGAGGCGATCGCTCGCCGGCACGCGCACGCCGTCGAACCGCACGGTGCTCGTCGACGACGCGCGGTGGCCCATCTTCTCCTCGTCCTTCCCCGGGGTCACGCCGGTCGCTGAGCGGGGCACGACGAACGCGGTGATCCCCCGATGGTGGAGCTCGGGGTCGATCGTCGCGAAGACCGTGTACAGCGAGGCGTGCGGAGCGTTCGTGATGAAGCACTTCTCGCCGTCGAGCACGTAGTCGTCCCCGTCGCGCCGGGCCCGGGTCTTGAGGCCCCCCGCGTCGCTCCCGCCCGACGGCTCCGTGAGGCAGAACGACGCGAGGTGGTACTCGGCGCAGAACGGTTTCAGGTACCGGTCCTTCTGCTCCGGGTTCCCACCCAGCAGGATCGGCTCGAGCGCGAGGCAGTTGGCGATCACGCTGGTCGTCATGCCGCCGCACGCGTGCGCGAGCTCCTCCACGATCAGGCACTGGTCGACGACCCCGAGCCCGCTCCCGCCGTACTCGGTCGGTACGTTGAGGTTCATCAGGCCCAGCTCGAAGGCCTTGCGGTAGATCTCCTCGGGAAATCGGCCCGCCCGGTCGCATTCGGCGGCGTGCGGGGCCATCTCCGTGCGGGCGAACTTGCGGGCCAGGTCGCGGAGGCCTTCCTGCTCGGCCGTCAGGGAGAAATCGGGCATGGAAGCGGGGCGCGGCGACCACGGGGACCCGCTATATCACGGCTTGGGTCGTGCCGAGCGCGATGCCGAGTTCTCGGCGGTCCGGAGCGCGTCGACCGAGGGCCGCGCTCGCGGTCGGCGCCTTCGCCCGGATCGATCGGGACCGCGGCCGTCGCGTGGGCGTCCCCGAGGTGATCCTGGGCGAGGGGAAGTCCGTGCCGCACCTCGTCGCGATCCTCCGCGCCCTGCGCGAGGGCGGATCGGGCGCCCTCGTATCACGGCCCACGAGCGCCCAGCGCCGGGCGATCCAGGAGCTGGTCCGGGCCGGTCTTCCAATCACCTTCCTCGCGGACGGCCGGCTCGTTCGATTGGCCGGGCCGCTGGGGGTGCGGTACCGGGCGGGGACGGCCGCGATCGTGACCGCCGGGACGAGCGACGTGCCGCTGGCCGAGGAGGCGCGGGCCGTCCTCGGGGAACTGGGCGTCTCGACCGTGCACGCTTACGACGTCGGCGTTGCCGGCCTGCATCGGCTCCTCGCCGCGGTCCGTCGCCTGGAACGGAGGCGGCCCGAGATCTACCTCGCGTTCGCCGGACGGGAGGGAGCGCTGCCGACCGTCCTCGCCGGCCTCGTCCGAGCGCCCGTGGTCGGGGTCCCGACGTCCGTGGGCTATGGTCGCGGGGGCGCCGGTGAGGCGGCGCTGAACGCCATGTTGCAATCGTGCGCGCCGATCGCGGTGGTCAACATCGACGGCGCCGTGCCGGCCGCCCTGTTCGCCGCGCAGCGCTTCGCTCTCCGCTGAGCGCGCCGGTCGGGCGACCCGGCCGCGAGAGAAGGGCTTTTGTCAAGCCCGGAACCTCCGCGGGGCGTGCCGCCGCGGCCGGTCCTGTCCGACGACGAGGTCGAGCAGGAACGCGATGCCCGCGGGCGGCTGCGCGCCCTGGATACCAAACTGCGGGCGCTCCAGTCGAAGCGGACCGAGCTGATCGCCGAGATGCGCAAGCTCTCGTCGGAGCAGAAGGCGCTCTACGATCGACGCCAGGCCCCGCAGGAGGAGGTCCAGCGGCTGTACGACGAGCACGGACAGCTGGGCCACCGCGTCGCGGAGCTCCGGACGCAGCGGGAGGTCGCCCGGCGCTCGCTCGACGACTCGGTGATCGCGCTCCGCGAGCTCAAGCTCACGTTCGCTCCCGGCGAGCGGCTCCGACCCGATCAGATCCGCCGGGAGATCGCGGAGCTCGAGCATCGCCAGCAGACGCGCGCGCTCCCAATCGACGAGGAGAACGCGTTGATCGCCCACCTCAGGCAGCGCCACAAGGACCTCAAGGCGGCCGAGGCCCAGACGGAGGTCGTGGCGAATCACGAACAGCAGCGCAAGGAGGCCGAGGCCCGCGTCGCGGCAGCCCGCGCGGAGATCGAGCGGCTCGCCACGGAGGCCACGAACGCGCGAGCCGCTCGCGACGCGAAGATGGCCGAGGTCCGCGCGAAGCTCGTCTCGGCCGGCGCCCTCGTGGCGGAGCTGCGGGCCAAGGGAAAGGCGCGAGCGGACGCGATGGCCCGGATCGATGGGGTCTCGCGCGAGATGGACGACCTCGAGCGGGAGGGACGGCGACTGGTCGGGGAGCTGCGCGCGCGACGGGACGAAGCGCGGCGCACGGTACGCGAGTACGCCCCCGCTCGGCGCCGCCCGGCGGCGTCGATGGTCGACGCGACCGCGGACGCCCAGCTCCAGGAACTGCTGAAGCGCGGGAAGATCACCCTCGGCGGCTAGCGCCGGCTCACGTCGGCCGGAAGATGTCGACGACGGTGACGATGAAGATCAAATTCTTCCCGTCGACCTCGGAATTGTAGTCCTCGACGAACGTGCCGTTCGCGAGATTGACGGAGCTCACGATGAACGAGGTCGAACCGCAGAGGCTCGTGCCGTGTCCGAGGACGAGCCCCGCCTGGGCCGGCGAGAGCTGGCTCTTCAGCGTGATCGTTGTGGCGGAGATGTTCGTGACGACCTGCGGCCAGCCCGAGGGGCTCGCCACGGTCCCGATGGTGGGGAGCTTCTCGTAGAGGACCGCGGTCGCGTTGACGGTGAGGATGAGGTCGGTCCACCCGTACGTCGGGTCGGCGAACGTCGTCCCGGCGAGCGCCGTGACGTTCGGCACATCGGCCTCGAACTCGGACGGGCTGAGGGTCACGAGCACCGGGGTGGTCGTGACGAGCGGCTGGGTCACGAAGCAGGAGGCGTTGACGAGCGGGTAGCCGAGGCTCGCGGGCACGGAGACGTACGTCGTGCGATTGCCCGGCAGCCCGACCAAGCCCTGCCAGAAGCCCGTGACGACGCCGCCGAACGTGAGGTTCCCGATCGTGTACCCCGCGCTCGGCGCGTTCGGGCCGACGTAGACGCCGAGCGGCGTGTAGTCGGACGGCTTGCCGCCCCGCGAGGAGTAGAGGAGCGACTTCGGCCAGGAGATGTTGTTGAGCGCGATCGAGTACTCCGACGTGTCGAAGACGCGACCGGTCTGGGCCCCGTTCCCGAAGACGCCGATGTAGTTCACCGTCACGTTGTCGCCGATCGCGACCGTGACCGGTCCCGCCGCCGGCCCCTTGTGATTCTCGAGATAGAGAAACGCCGCGCCGCCGCCCCCCGCCGCCACGACGATCACGACGAGGATGACGGCGACCCAAGGGGACGGTTTCGGTTCGGCCATCGGACTACGGTCTCCGGGAGTTGGGGGTCAGCTCGTCGCTGGTCTCGTCACCGGATCGGAGAGACAGGTGTTCCTCATTCCCCCGCGGCCTCCGAGCCCGGGGCATATATATAGCCTGTCGAGAGCGAGACGGCGGGGTCAGGCGCGCCGGAGCTTGCCGACGATCGGCTCCTCGACCACGCCCGACTCTTCGAGACGGTTGAGGAGGAGCTCGGCGCGGTCCGCCACGACGCCCTGCGCCTCGAGGCGGCTCACGACCTCCTTCAGGTCAGCGTACCCGTCGACCGACACCTCGGCGATCTCGTCGAGGAGGTCGAGGAAGACCGACTCCTCCGCACGTTCCGCCGCCGACGGAGCGGGCGCGGGCGGCTTCGGAGGCGCCGCGGGGCGGACGGTCACCGACACGGAGGTTGAGGTCGAGGGGCGGGGCCCGGTCTCGCCCGCGATCGCCCGGACCACGGCGGCGAGCTCGCGGCGGAAGGCCGGTCGATCGACGGCCGGATAGCGCCGGAGCGACTCGTGGGCGGCTCGGATCCAAGCGGACGGGACCCCCTCGACGCGCAGGGACTCCTCGGACGTCGACGGGGACTTCTCGACCCGTTCGACGAGGTCGAGTCGGTCGAGCGTCTGTCGCACCATGTCGGACCAGAGCGCCCGCTCCTCGTTCTCGGAGACGGACCGAACGGCCTCGGCGCGGACGGAGACGTACGCGACGCCGTCGCGTCCGCGGTAGAGGTGGACCTTTCCCACGACGAGCGCCGGCCGCGATTCCCGACCCTGCCGCAATTGCGCCATCGCGCGCGGCTGGAAGCTCCCGGCGGTTACCGCCACTGCACCGGTCGGGTCGGCGAGCCGGGCCCGCCAGAACGTGTTCGCCTCCTCCCGTCCGATCGACTCGGCCGGGGAGAGCGAGCCGGCGACGACGACCCGGCTCATCCGGGCGCCGAACGGAGAGAGGAGATAGCTCGTCGCGCGGTCTCCCGCGCCCCGTTCCTCCTCGAGCGAGCTCTCGAGCTCCCGGGCGGAGACGCGCCAGGCCGGTTCGCGGAGCGACATCATCCCCCTTCGCCGAAGCGGGCCGAGAGTTCGGTGGCGGCGGCGTCGAGGTCGACCTCGACCGGTTCGATCGACTCGGGCTGGATCGTGACCCCGAAGTCGTCCTTCGTCCCCTGGCCGCGCACGCGGAGGCGACGGCCCAGCACGGACTCGAGGAGCTGCTCTTCGAGCAGGCTCGGGTCCGGCTGCTCCCGGAGCCGGGACTTCGCCTCGGCGAGGCTCACGCCCCAGAGCCGCTCGGTCTCGGCCCGGCCCGCGTTGACCGTGAGCGCGCCCGTACCGTCGTCGAGCACGAGACGGGCCCGCAGGTCCGCCTGGCCCTCGACCTGGCCGTGCACCCGGCAGATCCCGCTCTTCACCGAGCGGCGGCAGGTGGGACAGCGATAGACGAGGCCGCTCGGCGGCAGGAGACCGACGACGATCCCTTCCACCGCCACGGCATCTCCACCCCCCTCGTCCTCGACCCGGGCGATCGCGCGGGGACCGGAGTGCGAAATCGCCGCCGCCTCCGGAAGGTCGGGCTCCTCGATCCGCGTCACCGTCGAGCGTTCGTCGAGGACCAACTGGGCCCGACCCCGAAACTCGCGGAGGTAGCCGCCGGAGACCTGGAGCGCCTCGCCGGCGGTGAGCCCGAAGTCGCTCCAGGAGGAGAACGCCATCGTGCCGGAGCGGTCGGCGAACAGCCCCTCGTGCACGACGCGCCGTTCCGCGCCGACCGTCACCGGCTTCGCCTGTACTCGCACGACGCGCACGCGCAGCCGGAAACCGTCGTCGCGGGCGGCGAGCTCCTTGAGCGGCTTCAGCGGCAGCTCCGATTCGGAGACGCGCGGGAGCTCGACCGGGCTCGCCGGCTCGACGTGCGTCTTCCAGGTGAAGACGAGCTCGGGCCGGTCCCGGAACTCGCGCACTTCCGCGCCGACGGCCCGCACGACGGCGCCGCGTTCGAGACCCTCGCGCGGGGGATCCCACCATGTGAACCGGACCGACGCCGTCCCGTCGCTGAGGAAGCCGGACGCCAGCGGCCGGCGTCCTCCGTCGGAGCGTCGCGTCACCTCTCGGCGCTCGAAGGAGACGACGCGCGCGACGATCTCGACCGGGGAGGTCCCGACGCGGAGCTCGCGGAGGCGGGTCTCGGGCGGAGCGGAGACGGACGATGAACCGGACATCGATCGGGCGGGCGCCGGGAACGTCCGGTCGCGATAAAAGCGACGGCTCGTAGGCGCAGGTTGAACACTGAGAATGGGCAATCTATTTCCCCCCGCCCCGCTGACCTCGGTGCGGTGCCGGAGAAGTTCGTCCCGCGGGTCGATCGGATCCTCAAGGCGCGCGACTCTCTCGTCTGCGTCGGCCTCGATCCGGACCCGGCGCAGATGCCGAAGCCGCTCCGCCGGCTGCCCCTCTCGCGCCAGCTCGACCGCTTCCTGGACGGCATCGTCGACGCGACACTCCCGCACGCGGCCGCCTACAAGATGCAGCTCGGCTTCTACCTCCGATACGGTCCCGAGGGGTTCGCGAGCCTCGCGCGCGTCGTGCGTCGCATCGGGTCGACGCGGATCCGGATCCTCGACCTCAAGGCGAACGACATCCCGAACACGATGAGCTTCGTCCGGGACGGTGCGTTCAAGCAGTTCGGCTTCGACGCGGTCACCGTGACCCCGTGGATCGGCTGGGACTCGGTCCAGCCGTTCCTCGAGGACGGGACGCACGGCCTGTTCATCGTGGCCCATTCCTCGAATCCCGGCGCCCCGGACTTCCAGGAGATCCCGACGCCGCGCGGGCCGCTCTGGCTCGCGGTCGTCGGGGAGGCCCGCCGGCTCTCGCACGCCCACGGCAACGTCGGGGTCGTGCTCGGCGCTACGTTCTCCGATGCGTTCCGCGCGGCGCGTTCCCTGCTCGGGAACGGGATCCCGATCCTCGTGCCGGGGGTCGGAGCGCAGGGCGGCTCGCTCTCGAGCGCCGTGCGCGACGGGGTCGACGCCCACGGGCGGGGTCTCCTCGTGAACGCGTCGCGGTCGATCACGTACGCCTCCGCCGGCGAGGACTGGAAGAAGGCGGCCGGTGCCGAGGCGGGTCGGCTCAAGGTCCAGATAAACCAGCTTCGTGCAGGCCTGCGTACAGGCTGAGCAGCTGGTGCGCCACCGTCGAGAGCCCGTAGCGCTCTTGCGCCCGCTTGCGGCCGGCCGCGCCCATCCGGCGGGCGAGCGCCGGGTCGTCCAGCAGTACGCGGATCTTGGCCGCGAGGTCCGCGGCGAGGAGCGGCTCGGCGAGCAGCCCTTCCTTGCCGGGCTCGATCACCTCTCGCACCCCGGGCATGTCCGCGATCACGACCGGGAGTCCGACGGCCATCGCCTCGGCGACCGCGAGGCCGAACCCCTCGAGCCGGTTCTGCGACGGGAACACGAAGAGGTCGGCGAGGGCGAGATACCGCGGGAGGTCGTCGTCCGCGACCGACGCGCAGAACCGGACCCGCTCGCTGACCCCGAGCCGGCCCGCGAGGCCGACCAGGCTCGGGAGTCGGGGGCCCGCGCCGACCACGAGGAGCACGACGTCGCTCGGGAGGAGCGGCAGCGCCTGCAGGATCACGTCGACCCCCTTGTGCGGGACGAGCCGGCCGGTGAAGGCGAGGACGCGCTTTCCCTCGAGCCGCAGGTCGCCGCGGAGGTCGCTCGCATCGAGCCCCGGGCGGAACCAGTCCAGGTCGACGACCGACGGGATGACGGCCAACTCGCGCCCGCGCAACATCGCGGACGTCACTCCGTAGCTCCTCGTGTGCACGATGATCTTGCCGACCCGGCGGAGCGTGGGCGGCAGGAAGACCCTCTGGTAGAGGCCGGCGAGGAGCCGGCCCGTCGTGCCGGCGAGATAGAGATCGCAGTGGTACGTCAGGCAGACCGGAGTGCTCCGACGCTGAAGGGAACGGGTCGCGAAGAACGAGGTCAGTGGCGGAGGGTAGTGGAGGTGGACAACGTCGGCGTCGAGCGCCCGGAGGAGCGAGGTCGTCCCGATGTCGAACGGCGTGTTGAAGGCGACGCCGAGCGTTCGGGTCCGCAGGATCCGGTACCCTTCGGTTCGCTCCTCGCGAGGTAGGTCCCGGCGGTACCGGGAAGTGACCACGGTGACATCGTGGCCCTCCCGAGCGAACTCCCGGGCGAGGCTCCGGACGTGGGACTCCACTCCCCCCGCGTGCGGATGGAAGAACGGGCTGACCTGAACGATGCGCACGGCCGGTTCACGGCGTTCCCATCTTTACGGGCATCGGCGCGGCGGAGCCTCGGCGGGGACCGCTCACGCTTCGGTCGGGCGCCGACGACCGGCCTCAGGCGCCGACTCGCGGGATTGGAGGAGCTCCTCGGTCGGGAGCGTGCCGATCTCGACGCCCTTCATCGCCTCGCCGAGGCCCGAAGAGACGCGCGCCACGACGTCCGGCCGGTCGTACTGGGTCGACGCCTCGACGATCGCGCGGGCGACCTTCATCGGGT